>NZCD01000053.1 GCA_002688135.1 Parcubacteria group bacterium | reverse complement strand
TGAGTTAACCGAACATAATACAGTTGTAGATAAAAAACTTGATGAGTTAACCGAACATAATACAGTTGTAGATAAAAAACTTGATGGGTTAACCAAAGGCCAAACTGAAAACAGAACGATGATAGAATTTCTAGTTGAAAATGCAGCAACAAAAGAAGAATTGCACACGGAAATTGCAGAGTCTGAAATACGCATGATGACGCATATTGATGGTTTTATGAAACTACACACCGATCTCAAAGGAGAAGTTGTTGCCGTACAATCACACAATCAGAGACTTGATTCACACATCAATCAACTCGCAGATCATGTTAAGCTCGAATTACAATAATGCATATACAAAAAAATCTCCTCGCAGGAGATTTTTTTATTATTCAATATTCAATTTCCGTTTCTTTCTATTTACAAGAAAACCCGTAATCAAACCAACCCCAAGAACTATCAAAACCGTAGAAATCGCAGGATTATCAATTGCATCACCCACAAATTCCTGAACCTTATTTATTTTCTTACATGATGGCTGACCAACATAACCCTCTTTCATATAAGGCACAGATCCAGCACAACACTCTTCAAATTCCTCAAACACATGATTACCCTCCTCAACACAAGACAAAAACGGCAAGGCCTCTCCATTACAAAATCCACTATACACATCTTCAATCTCACAAACCACATCTCCATCTCGACAAAACAAATACTCATCACCACCATCCGATATTTTCTCAATCATTTCCATTCCATACTTCTCACAAATCACCAAATCCGGATTGATGGCAGCTTGTGCAGGAAAAGCAAAAAACACCGCTACTATAAATAATACATACTTCATAGATATACAGTATAACACAAAAAAATCCTCTCCGTAGAGAGGAATTATTTTTAATCAGCTCGAGTCACGCGAAGAACTTCTTCAAGCGTCGTCAAGCCTTGAGCAAATTTAGCAAGTGCAGATTGGCGGAGCGTACGCATACCCTCACGCACAGCAATCATCTTAAGCTCTCTGCCAGAAAATCCACCAAGTATCGCTTCGCGCATATGATCTGTTATCTCCAGAATCTCATACACAGCAACGCGGCCTCGCAATCCAGTACCATTACAATGATGACAAGAATTCTCACCACCCTTCATAGTACTTGCATTTTCATATTCTTCTTCACTCATGCCAGCCTCAAGACATACGCCTTTGTCATACATATGAGGCTCGCGACATTGTGAACACGTACGTCGAACCAACCGCTGCGCTACAATCATACTGACGGTATCGGCAACAAGAAATGCTTCAACTCCCATATGCGTCAAACGCGTGATTGTAGAAGGCGCGTCATTTGTATGTAATGTCGAAAGCACTAAGCGACCTGTTTGAGCAGCTTTCACAGCAATTTCAACCGTTTCAAAATCACGAATCTCACCAACCATGATGATATCCGGATCCTGCCGAAGAAAACTACGAAGTGCTTGCGCAAAATTAAGATTCACTTCTTCTCGCATCTGCATCTGATTGATATTCGGCAAATCAAACTCAATCGGATCTTCAGCAGTCGAAATATTCTCCGTCACCTTATTCAATTCCGTAAGCGCACTATATAATGTAGTCGTCTTACCCGAACCAGTCGGACCAACCACCAACACCATCCCAAACGGCTGATGAATCGCTGTTTGAAATTTCACTAATTCATCAGGATCAAAACCAAGTTTCGTCATATCTACTTGCAAATTCGATGCATCAAGCAAACGAAGCACAATTTTCTCACCATGATGAAACGGCGCCACTGAAACACGAAATGCACATTCGCGATCACCACCAAACTTCAACTTAATACGCCCATCTTGCGGACGACGTCGCTCGGTAATATCCAACTGACTCATCACCTTAATTCGAGAAATAACTGGTGCAGCCCAACGAGACGAAAGCCTCCTCACTTCCTGCAGAACACCATCAAGTCGATATCGAACGCGCAACGAATCTTCTCCAGGTTCAATATGAATATCTGAAACACCACGCATAATCGCATCGATCAAAAACAAATTCACGACACGTACTATCGGAGTTTCTTGAGATTGTCGCTCAAGATCATACACATCCACATCATCCGCAGTATCAACTTCATACTCAACATCTTCCAAACCACGAACAAACCCATCAATCTCATCACGAATCTCATCACCCTCAATCAATCCACGAAAACGAGTAAAAGCTCGTTGAATCGCACCTTCAGTTGAAACAACCATCTCAACCGAATAGCCAGTCAAAAACTTCAAATCATCCATCGCATAAATATTCGTCGGATCAGAAACCGCAATAATCAATGAATCACCCTGAATTGAAAGCGGAAACACACCATGCTTCTCACACAACTCCATAGGCAACTCACGAATCGCAGATTCCTCAACCTGATCAAAAGACTGCTCATCAACCGTAGGAATCCCATACGTGCGAGACATCAACGCCTGAATCATTTCAGGATTCACATCCCCAATGCGAGAAAGAACATCGTGCAAGGATTCACCTGTACGCCGCATCTCTTCAGTTGCATCTTGAAGCGTAGAAAGCGAAACAAGTTCCTCACGCACCAACAACTCACCAAGAGTCGTAGAATCTTCCGACATTATCGCCGGCACATTCTCACTAGATCCACTTTTTTTATCTCGATCATCAACCATTAGCCTCTCCCTTTGTTGTAAAGATCACCCTATCATTATCGCATATTTTTATCTGTGTCAAGAACACAAGACTATGATACAATATGAAACTATGAACTTCGCAAATGGAATTATTTTAGCGATTCTCGCACTCGTCGCAGCGATCATTATTTTGGCAAATAAAATATTTTTTCCACACCACAGAATCGCCGGAATTTACATGTTTATTATTGCGTGGATACCATTCATTCACTCACTACTAATCAAAAAGAAATGGATAATGCAACAAGAACATGCCGCCATATCATACCTCTCTCATTTCAAAATTCATATTATTGTGGGAATTATCATGGCAATTGTGGTTTATGTTGTTCTTACACTCTATCCTGCAGCACAAACTCCATTTGCAAATTTCACCAATGAACAAATCGAACAAGCACTCGATGAAGATGAAATATTATTAACTTATCTTGATGATCGTCTTAAACGGAATTTCGATAACGCACTACGATCAAAAATATTTGAAACTGATTTCACAAAAATCTCAAATATCCAAAAAGAAAAACTAAATGAATTTTGGAATACACACACCGAAGTACTTCTTGAACTCGATCTCATAAAAGAACGATACAAAACCTCATATCAACTCAACAAAAAAACACAAAAAGAACTACGCAATAAAGCATTTATAAATGGATTCACTGCACAACTTGCACAACATCATTACACACTAACCCTCATAAAACTCATTGAAAACAAAGATATCATCACATTCTTTAACGAACAAAAACCAAACATCCCAAAAAATACATACGATCACCTAAAAAGCATGGTAACAGATACTGACGAATTACTACGCCTTGCAACCGGACGAATGTATATGTCGTTTCTTGCCAATACAAACACATCTCTAAACCCATTCATTGAAAAATACCTCATCTCACTTGGCGATTCCACAAAAAAATATGCAAGCTTAGTAGCAACAAAACCACTTGAATTTTTAGAAAAGAGTTCAGCAAAACTGTGGTTTCCTATCCAAAAAAAATTTACACATGACATTAGTTTTGTGCGCGCATCAAACCGCGATTATCACATCACACCAAAAATCATTAAACCATACGCGGAAAAATTATTACCAGGAGACATATTTTTACAACGCCGCGAATGGCATGCCACAAACGTTGGCATTCCCGGTTTTTGGACTCATTCCGCACTTCACATAGGAACACTCGCAAATGCACAAACATACTTTGCAGATTTACCCGAACTCAAAGAAACTTCTTTTAAAGAATACATCCAATCAAAATTCCCAGACGCATACGAGCAATGGAGTACAAAAGATGAAAACAGATTCCCACGCGCTGTAATCGAATCCAAACGCCCAGGCGTTATAATATTATCATTAGAAAAAAGCGCACGAGCAGATGGCATGGTCGCACTTCGTCCAAAAAATCTCACAAAAGAAGACAGATTCAAAATCATCACACAAGCTCTCCCGCACTATGGCAAACCATATGATTACAATTTCAATTTTGTAACAGACAATGAATTCGTATGTTCAGAACTAATCTACAAATCATATACGGACATTTCACAGCTCAATCTCAAACTCCGCGACTTTAGCGGCCGTCCAATAACCACCCCAAATGAAATCGCAAAAAAATATGCAGATGAATTTGAAACACAACATGCAGAACTCGAACTCATCTTCTTCCTCGATGGCAATGAAAAAAACAAAACAATAACTGAAAAAACAGCACAAGATTTCATCACAACATGGCAACGTCCAAAATGGCACGCTGCTTCAGATTTTCTGGAATAAAACTCTCATAAGTTGTCCACAAGACGAAATCGATCATCTGCGATATGATCGATTTTTAGATACTTAACCTGGGGACTGTCTCACGATAGGCTTTTCGCTATAAATTTTCAGATTGAGTGATCAATTCTTCAACAAAATTTTGGCGCTTTAGCATTAGCTAAGGCAAGAAATTTTTTGAAGAATTGAGCCTCGATATGAAAATTTTGGCAAAAGTCCTATCGTGAGACAGTCCCAATGCGTATGCCGAACGTCAAAGCAGCATATATATGGCTTGATGGATGTGAGCCCGTCTCAACACTTCGTGCTAAAACTAAAATACTAGATAACGAAATTAATGAATTATCAGACATTCCAGACTGGGGATTTGATGGATCAAGTACTGAACAAGCAGAAGGAAAAGATAGTGACTGCGTACTGAAACCAGTAAAATTTGTAAAAGATCCATTAAGAGGAACACCTCATATTCTGGTGATGTGTGAGGTGTTAGATGCACAAGGAATGAGACACCCTTCAAACAAACGAGCACTTTTGAGAAAACTAGCTGAAGATACTGCATCACAAGAACCGTGGTTTGGAATTGAACAGGAATACACATTATTTAAAGAAGGACGCCCTCTCGGATGGCCAGAGCCTCATTCAGGCTATCCAGGACCACAGGGACCATATTATTGCGGTATTGGTGCAGAACGCGTCTATGGACGAAAACTAATCGAGGAACATCTTGAAGCATGCTTACAGGCAGGACTCACTGTTTCAGGAATCAATGCAGAAGTTATGCCAGGACAATGGGAATATCAAATCGGTCCACTAGGAGCATTAGAAGTTTCCGATGAAATATGGTTATCACGATGGATTCTTGAACGACTCGGTGAAAAACACGGAATTGCAGTTTCCCTCGAACCAAAACCAATTACAGGCGACTGGAACGGAGCAGGAGCACACACAAACTTCTCAACAAAAGAAATGCGCGAAGAAGGAGGAATGAAAGCTATTGAAGAAGCTATTGAAAAACTAAGAGTAAAACACGGCGAACATATAGCAGCATACGGACCAAATAATGATCAAAGACTAACAGGATTACACGAGACAGCGCCAATCACAGAATTTCGAGCAGGTGTAAGTGATCGCGGAGCATCCGTACGAATACCACTCGCAACAGCACAAAAAAGGCGAGGATATCTCGAAGACCGACGCCCGGCAGCAAACATGGACCCATACAAAGTCTGCGCAAAACTTCTTGAAACAGTTTGCAATTAATCTGCAATTAAAAAACCACTCATCACCGAGCGGTTTTTAATTCTCTTATCTTCCACTTCTACGTTGACCGCCATGTGTCTTTCGTCCAGTAATTCCACGAGTACCACCTTTACGTGGACCACGCGGTCCAGAACCACGTTTCTTTTTAGACATGCGACCACCTTGATGTTTGGCGGGGTCATATCCCGTAATAAAATTAGAAATGTTGCTGCCATACTCCTGCGCTTTCTTATCTTGTGGTTTCATATGTTTATGTGTTCTATTATTTCGATTTCCTGAACGTCTTCCTCGCTGTCGAGGACCTGAACCTCCTGCTCTTCGTTCGGCATCCGTCTCACGACGTGGTAATTTTGTGCGAGCTCCAGGAAGTTTCGGTAATGCCAAAACTGGCAACGTCTTTCGAATTAATCGCTCAATCTTTTTCACATCCGCACTTTGTGTCGGCGCAACAAATGAAATCGCTTTTCCGTATCGCCCAGCACGACCTGTTCGTCCAATACGATGTACATAATCTTCAGAATTATCTGGGAGATCATAATTAATTACTAATGAAATATTCTGCACATCAATCCCACGCGCAGCAATATCAGTCGCAACCATAATACGAAACTGTCCATTCGTAAAACCATACAAAGCTTTTTGTCGTTGCGCTTGTGTGCGATTTCCATGAATCTCTGTCGCAGTATGATCCATCGCACGCAAATTCCTCGCAATACGTTTTGCTCCATGTTTTGTACGAGAAAAAATGAGAGTCGTATCTTCACTATATTGTTCTAAAATTGACTCGAGCAATCGCATCTTATCATTCTTTCGAATCACAAATACTTCTTGCTCAACATTTTCTGCAGAAGTTCCTTGCGGTGCAATCTCAATCCGCAACGGAATCTTCATAAATTCAGCCGCAAGTTTTGAAATCGATTTGGGCATAGTTGCTGAAAACAACATCACCTGACGTTCTTTTTGAATAGTTTGCAAAATCTTCTTGATCTGCGGCAAAAACCCAACATCAAGCATGCGATCAGCCTCATCAAGCGTAATAATCTTCACACGATCAAGTTTATAAATCCCCTGATCCATCAAATCCACCAATCGCCCCGGAGTTGCAATCACTACATGAGGATTCTTTTTTAGTGCTTTCACTTGTCCATGTTGCGAAATACCACCAATCACAACCGCACTACGCACACCCAAAGGTTTTCCCACCTTCTGAAATGCTTCTGCAACCTGCAATGCCAACTCACGCGTTGGAACAATTACCAAACCCTGCCCCTTATTTTTTGCCAAATTCTGAATCATCGGAATCCCAAATGCTAAAGTTTTCCCTGTCCCTGTTTGTGCAATCCCAACAACATCCTTCCCATCAAGCGCACCAGGAATAATTTGATGCTGAATCGGTGTCGGAATCGTAAATCCCTTTTCTGTCAAAATATCCAAAAACTTCTCGGCAATTCCAAGATCACTAAACTTGCATCTATCTTCATTTTTTTTCTTCATAATATTTTCAGCCAAACAAAAAATCCAGCGTTTACTAATGTGTGACCTGAACGTCATCAAAGTCACATATCAGCAATTGCCGAATGACAGAGTGATTCAAGTCCGTGAGGAAACCTTTATTTACAACGCTTCCTCATGAATAGTTAAACCTAATACTACCATTTCACAGTCTTTTTGTCAAGCTATTTACTTCAACTTCCCCAAATCCAAATACTCATCCATACGAATCTTTTCAACAAAGTCAGGCATGTGAGAAATAAGAATCAGTGCACCTTTATATTCATTTAATGCTTTTGCGATGATAGGAATGTGTCGGAAATTAATATGATTTGTTGGCTCATCTAAAACCAACAATCCTGGTTGCATAACAACAAGTCGCGCAAATGAAAGTAATCCTTTTTGTCCTTCAGATAACTCTGCAATCGTACGCCCCATCAAATTTCCTGTAATTAAAAATCCTGCTGCAACACGACGCATTTCCTGCGTATCAACTCCGAGCGCACATGCATTCTCTAAAGAATCAAAAACCGTATCATCATAATTCAACGTCGAAAAATCCTGACTATAATATCCCAAAACTGTATCTTCTTTAATCACCGTACCTTCAGCAGTATGATCTACTAAATTTCGCAACAGAGTACTCTTTCCAATTCCATTCGGCCCAGAAATCAACAAACGTGTATTTTGACGCATAACAATCTCAACTTTTTTATCTTTCGGTTCATGATTACGAATAACCTTCACCGAATCAATCTTCACAATATCCCCCACAATATCCTGATTCGGAATAACAAACGGATAAATAATCTTATCTTCTCTACGAACCTCAACTTTATTTTCTTCCATCTCCACTGTCTCATCTTTCATCTTCTTCGCCAACTTTCTCATCTTCCCGCCCTTAAAAGCAAACTTACTCGCCTTCTCTTTTCGATCCTGAATCCGCTTTTCCAACTGCGCATTTTTCTTTTTCTCACGCTCAATTCGCTTTGAAATCTCCTCAACCACCGTATAATAATCTCCATTATACTTTTCAACTTTTCTTGTATTAATATCTAAATACAAAACACCTTCAGTAAAACAATTCAAAAAATCCGCATCATGAGAAATCACAATCACAGTTTTATCATACATCACCAAAAAAGAAATCAAATGCTCAATCCCCTCTTGATCCAAATTATTCGTAGGCTCATCCAACAATAAAATATCCGGATGCTGCAACAATGCATACGCCAACAACAATCGAGCTTGCTGACCACCAGACAAAAAACCGACTTTCAAATCCTTCTTAACCACCAAATTCACCGCATCCATTGCTTGATTAATCGCAACATCAACATTTCGCGGGACTTCTTCATACGCACGCTTAAAATAATCCTCAACCGTCAATTCAAAATCATTACGATCAACAGTCTGCATTGCAGAACCAATCGAAACTCCATCACCAATATGAACCTTACCTTCCTTCGTTTTTAAATCCCCTCGAATCAATCCAAACATCGTACTTTTCCCAGCTCCATTTTGCCCCATCAAAGTAATTTTAGAACCTTCACGCACAGCAAAAGACGCCTCATCCAACAGAGGTTTATTGACCGTATATTCAAATACAACATCTTCAAATCTTAAAACTACGTTATTTGACATAAAAGTGACAGCGAGTGTCTCTTGCTGTCATTCCCGCGCCTCTTACTGTCATTCCCGCGAAGGCGGGAATCCAGATTTCCTCCGATGGATTCCCGCCTTCGCGGGAATGACAATTAAAAACTC
>NZCD01000052.1 GCA_002688135.1 Parcubacteria group bacterium | reverse complement strand
CTCAATTAATGATACTGACCAGACTATAGACGAAGCTGCGCGCGTTCCTGTTGCAGTTTCAGTCAACAATAATATTCCTGATGTTTTGGAATTTGTAGGATTCAATTTTACTTCGCCATCTGATTGTGTTCAATTTGAAAATCGTATGCGCAATCCTAAAGCGTCACGCGTTACTTTGTTGGATTTTGCATCTCGAGGATCTATCACACCGGGTGAATTTCATGGAAATTTGTGGCTAAGCATGCGTATCGTGTGTGAGCCGGTCGGCGGGGAGATTGTGATCAATCCAACAATGTCATTTTCAATTACTGATGCTAATCATCACATTGAATTAGCGACACAATCTTTTGTGTTGAAAATAAGAAGCACAGCGTCTTTAATAGCGCAGTCTCGTTATTTTACTGAAGATGGAGATCAACTCGGACGCGGGCCGCTTCCTCCAAAGACAGGTGAGACAACCAAGGTTTGGGTATTTGTAGAGCTTGGAAATCGATTGGGTACACTTCTCAAGCCAACATTTTCTGCGAAACTCGCTGATCATGTAAGATGGACGGGCCGATCAAACGTAACGGCTGGAAAATCTATTAACTTTAATTCACAAAAAAATCTGGTATCATGGAAACATAATTCGATTGGGCATAGTGAGCGCATCACACTAGGGTTTGAGCTGGAAGTGACTCCCGAGTCAGATGGCCTACACCCACTTTTACACAGTATTTCTCTTATTGGACGTGACAGATCGACCGGCGAAGAACTTTCACTTTCCGCACCCTCTGTTTCTACTCCAACTCAATAATTTTTTATATGCATCCATACATACACGATATTGATCTTAATGCAGAAGGAAAACTTTCTGAAGATCAATTAACAAAGTTAAAGAAAATTACGAGAGCGCGTGGATTAGTTGGGTGGCTGCTTGTGGTATGTTTTCTTTTCCTAGGAGGCCTCACTATCATCCCACTTCTTGGCGGAATGTTTGAAGGTCGCATGTTAATTTTTATGTGGGTTGCAGAAATTTTGTATATTATTGGATTCCTTTATGGCATTAAAATAATCTCGGAACAAAATAAAAATAAAAAAATGCTCGACAAACCAAAGGTTCGTAAGATTGTTGCAAAACCAACGAAGATTGGAGCCGCAGTTGCAATTCCTCATGTTCCGGTTATGGGCGGTATGATGCTGATCGCGCATTTGAAAGCCGGAACAATCAAACTCGAAGGGAAAAAGTATGGATCTTTAAACGGCATTTATCCCATCGTAGAAGATGGCGGACTCGCGGAATTCCATGTTGTAGATTTTGGATTTGATACTATCAAGGGCGTCATTGTAAACTATTTGTAACACTTATACACAATCGATCCTCTTGATCGATTTTTTTGTACTTTGACGCTCTGGGAGTATTCTTGTATCCTCAGATTCTGTTCTTTCACAAGGAGTAATAATGAAACTTCGAGGTGTTGAGTTTGGGAGTGTGCTGGGCGCCTCTGGCGTGCAGGGTTTTTTTGGGGAGGGGTTTTGGTTTCATAAGTATGCTCGTCCATTTGGGTTGAACTTTGATGGCATGACTTTTGTGTCAAAAACAACGACACTGAATGAACGCGCTGGAAACATTGGTGAGGATTGGCATTTTCCGAAATGCATTGTTGTGAAGCATGGAAAAGCAATTGCACTGAACTCTGTTGGATTGCCAGGACCTGGCGCTGATGCGTTGTTACGAACAGATCGCTGGCAGCGACGAACAGAACCATTTCTGATTTCGTTTATGTCAGTGTTGAAAATTCCAGAAGATCGCATTGGTGAGTTTACGCAGTTTTGTCGATTACTTGCCGAACATCGCAATCGATTTCGCACGCCATTTGGTTTGCAGATTAATGTGTCCTGTCCTAATGCTGGACTCGATACATCGCATCTGACCGACGAAGTTAAGGAATACGTTTGTATCGCTAATCAACATCTTGATATTCCTATCATGATTAAGATTAATGCGACCGAACTCGTCGCAGTGGCTAAAAAAATGAGCCTCATTGATGGCTGTGACGCGATCTGTGTTTCTAACACCATTCCGTGGGGCAAGCTTCCAGAGAAGATCGATTGGAAGGGATTGTTTGGTTCTGATGAATCTCCTTTAGCCAAGTATGATTTTGGTAATGGAGGTTTGTCTGGCGCACCATTGTTGCCGATTGTTGAGTCGTGGGTAAAGAAAGCTCGTCAATCTGGCATTACAATTCCGATCAATGCAGGTGGTGGGATTTTGTCCCCTGCCGATGCAGAACGATTGATACACGCGGGTGCTGATTCGGTGTTTATCGGATCAATGGCGTTTTTACGTCCGTGGCGTGTCGCTAGAACTATCAGAAGGATTAACAAACTTGCAGAAAGGAGAGTACAAAGTGGTTACATCCGTCACCATCCGTAGACCTGATGACTTTCATCTTCACTTGCGACAAGGCAGCCTGCTCAAAGAGCTTCTGCACCATGTTGCAAATGTATTTGGACGTGTCATTCCGATGCCAAATATTCGAACGCAGGATGATCCATTTGAGGATGAGATGCCGAGTCCTCCAGCGTGGAATGCTTCGACGATGGAGTTGTATCGGCGAGAGATTGAATCTCTACTTGCTCATATCATGTATGTGCCTGCTCGTGAAACAGAACTGCAATTACTCATGAGTATTGCACTACTGGATGAAACAAAACCAGAACACATCGATGATGCGGTGCAGGCCGGAGCAATTATAGCTAAGGCCTATCCGAAGAACCCGGATGACGAGGATGAAAAAGAGCCTTCATTACTCAACGGTCCAGCTGGTGAAATGACGACGAATTCCGAGTACGGTGTTTCTGATTTCCGTGCGCCGCAACTCCAGCCAACGCTTCAGGCGATGTCTGATACCGGTTTAGTACTTTCCATTCATGGCGAGCAGCCTGGCGCGTTTTGCATGGATCGTGAGAAGGAATTCTTGACTACGCTGGTTTGGCTGCATGAACAGTATCCAAATCTCAAGATTGTATTGGAACATATCACTACGAAAGCTGCACTTGATTGTGTACGATCGCTTGGTGAGAATGTTGCGGCTACTGTGACCGTTCATCATCTGCTTCTCACGCTGGATGATGTGATTGGCGGAAAAATCAATCCTCACAACTTCTGCAAGCCGATTGCGAAGCGTCATGAAGATCAAGAAGCATTGCTCGGTGCAGTTCTCGAAGGCTTCCCTCGTTTGTTCTTGGGAACTGATAGCGCACCACATCTTCGCGAAAAGAAGGAATGCGCTGACGGTTGCGCCGGTGTGTTTAGTGCGCCGGTCGCCATGCAGGTGTTGTGTCAGTTGTTCCAAGAGTGTGATGCGCTTGATCGCCTTGAGCCTTTCGTTTCTGAGTTTGGCGCGCGATTCTATGGATTGCCGCTGAATGAGGATACGATTACGCTTGTGAACGAGCCGTGGGAGGTTCCACTGCAGTGTAGTGGTGTTGTTCCGTACATGGCAGGACGTACACTGAACTGGCAGGTCGCCGGTGTGGAGGTTGATCGATGGTAGATTTATTTGCTCAACACTTTGAAGACCGCGATATTTCAACTATCGCGCATGTTGAGACGATTCTTGCAGAACTGCAAGTTGTTGTTTCTGACAATCATTTCGTGTATACAGCCGGTGATCATGGAGATATGTACGTCAACAAAGACCGCGTAACTCTGTTTCCCGAGCCGATGAAGAAGATCGCGCGGATCATGATTGATCTACTCAAAAATACTCAAATTGATGTTGTTGTTGCTCCGGCAGTTGGTGGTATTGCACTTGGGCAATGGATTGCGCATGAGATGCGTGTCAGTCCTGATTTCTCCAACCCACTTTCCGTTCTTGCGGATAAAGAAAATGGGATTGGATTTGCCATCCGGCGTAATTATGACAAACTCATTGCACACCGTCGTGTGATAATTGTTGAGGATATCGTAAACAGCGGGAAAACAACGCGAGAACTCGTTGCAGAAATTTCTCGTCTGGAGGGCAGATTACTTGGTGTTGTTGCGATGTATAATCGCGGTGGCGTTACTGCTCAAGATTTGGGATTTTTGGAAAATACGTTTCATCGTCGTTTTTTCCTTCCTTTGATCGATCGACAGATGAAAAAGTATGCAGCGGATGACTGTCCGTTGTGTATGAATGGAAAAACGATCAATACTGATCTTGGTCATGGCAGACATTTTGTTGAAAAACATGGCCAGCCGAAAGCTGTATAAAAAAAGATGCCCGACACGCATGCGTGTCGGGCTTTTTAATTCTTTTTAATCCTTGAGTTCGACCAAAATGTCTCGCAGCGCTCGTCGACCGCCACATCTCGGGTCAATGATGAGTCGATCAATGAAATCTGTGAAATGAGTGAAATGGTGCTCACTGTTGCAGTCACATGTGACCACATTACAAGAAGCGTCTGGAAACCGTTCCTTAGTTTGTCGAATTACCTGCAGTGCACTACTACGTGCTGTGAGGCCTGCGTACACGAAGAGCGTCAGACTGCCAGCCTCGGGATGTGCTGTCAATTCAGCAACCTCCTGAGTCAGACGATTCTGCACATCTTCTCCTTCACGCAAACTCAAATTGAGAGTTTCCTCACTCATATCGAGGTCGTTCATCGCAAATGCAGCTTCCGAGAGCATTCGCATCGCGTTGAAAGTGTGCGAGTCATACAGCTGACCTGATCTGATGGTGATTTTGATACCCGGATTTCCCGAAGGTACCTCTCCGGCCGCATGATTCGTCACCTCATTGTAGGTGCAGAAAATCACATGGTGCGGTTGTGCCGCGAAGATGCGTTCTCTGATATCGAACACATCTCCTTCCATGAAATCGCTGTGTGAACAAACCTTCATCAATTCCTCCTCTTGTTTACTTGTATATAAACGATCTGCGAACACTATACTCTATTTTAGCGGTTTTGTCAATGCCTGAGACACTATTGACTCGCTCGCGTGAAAACATCATTTGAGAGTGTAATTAATTCTAGTTTGTTATCACTATCGATGTCTGAGAGATGGACTTTGACACCGCGAGAGTTGTGGATTGAACCTACGAAGTATTCATTTTTGAATGTTCCTGTATTTGAGAAAATTTTAACGTGAGGGCCTCCGCCGATTCCTGTTCCTGTGATGATTTCGTTTGATACATCATCATCAATATTTCCTACGGCAACATACACACCTCCGCGGAAATAACGTGTGTAGGGAATCCATGAGTGAATACGTGAACCATTTTTATCCAATACATGAACACGAGGAATAGCCCCTTTTCCTGTTCCAATAATGATACGTGATTCACTAGCAGCAATATTAATTCCGATATTTCGTGGTACATTTGGTACTCGTTTTACGACACCAATTTCTTTTCCGAATCGTTCGTAGATTCGATATTCTGGAGCGCCACTGACACGACCTACTACAATATCTTTTGTTCCATCTGAATTAAAATCTGTGATGGCAATTGATAGTTCACCTTCGTATCCAATAAACGGCTCCATGACGCCTCGCAATTGTGTGCCATGACTGAATGCTTTGATTAATCCATTTTCTGCAGTAAGAACATCATCGAATCCGTCGCCATCCAAATCCGTTGTGAGGAGCTGCGTACCACCTAAAATAGTTTGATTATATGCGAAAAATCCGTTTCGTTTTTTGACACCGTCAGTTGAGTAGATGCGCACGAACGCGCCATTTGCATATGAGACGTCTTTTACTTCTCCTAGCGGACGTAATAAAATTTTTCCATCATTACTCGCGAGTTTGATTGATTCTACGATTCGTCCGTTATTGTGTTGTGGATCTTGCCGTCCTCGAATTGATTCGAATTCCCCACCAAGATCAATGTTTTTAAATGATGCTGTTGCGTTCACAATTGCAACCCCATTTGCAAATTCTCGCTTCCATACTCCGCTTGAAATTGTATTGTGCTCCACGAAATCTTTTTTGGCTTCGCTTTTGGGATTCCCGAGTACGACATCATATTCATCGTAATACCATGCTTCTGCATGCGTCGCATCTCCATTGTCAAAACTGTAATACCCATCAGTGAGAAGTGTGCTCGTTAATCCAAATCGCATGTGGCGATAGTCTTGAAGAAATCCCGAATTTTGTACATTAGAATTTAAAATTGAAACTGTCGGCTGCAGACTTTTTGTTTCAACATCTTTTGTTTTGTTTAATCCATGTGCAAAACTGTCATCATCGAAATGTTCGTACAGCGCACCATTTACATGAGGAGCATAGACATGCCCGCCATTAGCAACAATGATTTTATCTGGATGTAAATGTTTTGTTTTTTGAAAAATTTTAACCATGCCATCGCGCCATTGATTGTCATTGTGTGGACGCTGCGTATCTAGCTTTCCATCACGATTGAGATCTGTTCCGTTTGGCATGAAGTACGAAATGTTGTCCCATGAGTTATCGTAAAATATCCCATCCCATAACCCATTCGAGAGAATATTGTCCGATACAAATTGTGGAAGAAAGTCATTCCACTTTTGGTTTGCATTATTATTTCCGGCTCCATTTGTAACATTCAACAACCTTGTTCCAGGCCACCAACTCAATTGTTTTCCATGCTGATCGGTGAGCCACCAATCTTTATGAATGCTGTTGTTGAGTTTGTATCGTAAAGGTGAGCTATGTTGAAGTGTCGTTGCGTCGCGTCTAATTTCTTGTGATGTGATGTATGCAAGAATTACAATATCTGGATTCTTTTTTCGCATTCGTTTCATCAGATCTCGAGAGTGATTTTGTACTTCCATATCCAGCACAACTACATCCCACTTTGAAAGTGCGTCGGCCTGAACTCTCGTAAGTTTCCATTCCAAAAATACATTAGCGACTTTTGGATATTGATGGTTTTCAACATTCGCGTGAGCAACATTTCCAGCCAATAAAAAAATGAGGCCTAAAACCCCACCGATGAAAATACGCGCCAATCTACGACTGGCGAGACTTGATAGCTTTTTTGTATATGTTGATAAGTGATTCATAGTGACTATCTTCATCATTCACATCCGTAATTTGCGCCTGTGCGGCTTTTCCGAAAGCACGAATTAATGGCTTATCGTACCACAATTTTCTGATTTTGTCAATCCATTGATCCATATCATCATGCGCGCACACAAACCCATTTTTCTTGTTTTTTATGATTTCGGGAATTCCACCCAAATCTGAACCGATTGCACCTCTTCCCGCAGCGAATTGTTCCAATAGTGAAATAGGATAGTTTTCGTACCATTGCGATGGTATAAGCAAAAAGGCTGAACTTTCTCTTAATTTCTTTACTTTAGCGGCTGATACATGTCCATGTAATTTCACATTACGCAAATCCTGTGCTTGAATCAACATCTCAACATCGTGACGTAATGGCCCATCTCCTGCAATATCAAATGTTATATCTTTGAAGACTTTTGCGCATTTTAAAACCACATCAATTCCTTTTTCACGCGCGAGTCGGCCGACATATAAAATATTTTCTCCTGGATTTTTTGGTTTTTCTCTTACCTCCAATCCATAATGCAATACGTCTATATTTTTTCCCGTTCTCCCCCACTCTGCATTTTTTTTCTTCATGAAGTTACTGGGTGCGATAAATCTGTCAATATATTTGTCATACCACCCAAATAATGATTGTGCATACATTTCTGTCGCGACTACTGCTGATGCGGCACGTGAACCAAAAATGCATTTGAATTGAACGGCTTTATAATATTTTCTGCTTTTGCATCTTTCGCAAATACTTCCTTGTGTAAACATTGCATGATTTGGACAAAGTCGTTTGTAATCGTGCAATGTTTGTACAACTGGAATTTCATGTCTTTTTAAAACTCCAAGAATGCTTGGTGAGAGGTGGTGATAAATATTGTGGATGTGTGCTATATCTGGGCGCTCGTCTTTACATAATTGATCAAGTTTTTTCGCAGCCTCTTTAGAATAAATTATTCCTAGCGCTTCTTTTGCTTTAAGCGTGAGTTTGCCTTTTTCCTCATAATCATCCTGAGATATATTTCGCTGATCCACAAAATATTTTTTATATTTTGTTTTGATGTTTTTTGGATGATCCATCCCAAAATATGAGACGTCGTGTCCCAATTTTTTTAGATAATTAGCTGAATCAATGGCGTAAACATCTGCACCGCCGTGTCTGTACCAGAATTTATTTATCTGGAGAACTTTCATATGAGTCTAGTGGAATATTCCCTTCGTATTAGAATTGATTACTTTTTTCCATAGGTGCTTGAAAAATGACGAAGAAATGTGAGTGCATTGCTGAGGAATTTTGAGAGTGCATATGGATAAAATAATCAGTTATAATAGAAGTGAACATTTTATTGGACTCATAAGGTATATTCGTATATTGAAACTCTATCCTGAGATGGCTTGTCTAATTGCGTTGGTTCCCAAGGTTCGATCGGGAAAACATACGAGACAATTCGCGTTCCCGGATTACAACTTTCTTCAAGTTTATTTGCAAGTCTTCGTTTCATCGGCCCAGGCATACCAAAGATATAAATGATATCTGCATCAGCATAGTCTGTATCAAAACAGCTTTCGTGTCTTACTTCAAATCGTTCTTTATTTCCCATTTTTTTTCTTATCTGTGAAATAAGTGCCATTGGCCATGCGCGCTCAATTCCAACTACCTTTTTTGCTTGCGTATTATCATGAATATCAAGACTCACACGAGCATTCCCACAGCCTATTTCATAAACCGTATCATCTGGTCCTGCGTTGACCATTTTACGAATTCTCTCAAGGTCTTTTTTTCTGGCTGGCACCCAAGGCGCGAGCGAATATCCTGCAATTCCCATTGATAACAAAATGAGAAATGCTACAACAGTTACTACAAATGGAATCCATGGACTCATACGTTTTTCTTTTTAACTTCCTCTTTTATAATTTGCTTAAGTGCATCACCTGCTTTTGCCCATGTGTACTGATCACACACTAATTCACGTGCTTTTTTCGACAGATCTTTTTCCTTGATTCCTTTTTTTAAAAACCATCTGATTCCCTTTTCCATTGCTTCAGGTTTTGCAGATTCGAATAACAAATTCTTATCCACCTTTGATAGGATTTCCGGTGTTGCTCCTACAGGCGTTCCCAATACAGGTAGTCCTGACGCGAGTGATTCAAGAGTTGCTATCCCTAAACCTTCGTAGGCTCGGGTTGAGAGAATGAAGCAGTCTGCAGCTTGATAAAACATATGCAAATCATCTTCCTTGACGCGACCAGTTAGCGTTACGAAGTCTTCAAGCTTTGCGCGCTTGATATTTTTTTCTAGTGCCTGCTTGAGTGGTCCCGCACCAACTATATATAATTTTAATTCTGGAAAATCTTTTGTGAGAGGCTTTATTGCCTTAACTAAATTTTCTAGCCCCATGCGTGGTACAAGCCTACGTACGGTTAGCAGTACTAATCTGTCTTCCGGAATTCCAAGAATTGATCTTACAATTTTTTTTGCTTTGATCGGTTTGAATCGATCTGCATCTACACCGGTAGGAATTTGTGTTGTTTTTTTGGTGGTGAAGCTATAGATTCGATTAACTAATTTTTTTGAATACTCCGAAAGCACCAATACTCTGTCTGATTG
>NZCD01000051.1 GCA_002688135.1 Parcubacteria group bacterium | reverse complement strand
TTGGGATTATAATTTGAAAATTGCACAACATACGATTGATTTAGGTTTTGATGAGATTAATTTTGATTATGTTCGATTTCCTTCTGATGGGAATTTAGCTACTGCTCGTTTTGCTTTGAATGGTAAGAAAAAATCTGAAGTAATGTATGATTTTTTTATGTATATGTATGAACATTTGAAAGATGAGCCAGCTTTTATTTCTTATGATGTTTTTGGCTTGACGATGGATAACACAGATTTTGATTTAAATATTGGTCAGCGCGCGGTTGATATTCTTCCATATTCTGATTTTGTTTCACCTATGATTTATCCTTCTCATTATCCATCTGGTTATGCTGGTTTTGAGAATCCTGCGGCGAATCCTTATGGTGTGATTAAGGCAACGATGACTGCAGGACAACAGCACATGACAACTTCGACGGTTGCTGCATATCGTCCTTGGTTGCAGGCATTTAATATTGGCGCTGTGTATGACGCGCAGAAAATTCGAGATCAAATCCGCGCGGTTGAAGAACAGCCGAAAAATGCAGGATGGCTTTTGTGGAATGCGCGAAATGTGTATTCGAATAAAGGTTTAGAGCTTGCTGAATAATATGTTATAATAAGGTACTATGTTTGGAGTTGATTTCAGTGTTGTATTACTTATTATTTTGGGTTTGTTTGCCTTTGCGGGTTTTTGGTTTGGATTGTTGCATACAATCGGTGCGTTGATTGGGACAATTTTGGGTGCATTTTTAGCAAGTAAATTTCATGGATGGGGTGCGAGTGTGTTATTGGGAAAGTTTGATTTGAATGAGAATACAGCACAAGTTTTAGGATTTTTATTGGTATTTGTTTTGGTTTCTAGAACTTTTGGGTTGTCAGTCTGGTTAATTGAAAAGATAATTAATGCGTCAGGTATTGTCCCGTTTTTTGGTATGTTGAATCGAACATCTGGAGCCGTGGTTGGGTTGATTGAGGGTGTAATGATTGTTGGATTGGTATTGTCATTTTCAATGCAGTTTCCTATTACAGATAAATGGAAACCGCAGATTGAAAAATCTGGTGTCGCGCAATCTACTATGAATGCTTCAAAATTATTGTGGCCTGTTGTTACGAAATCGATTTCATTTTTTGATGAGCTTCCTGATGAGTTGAATCTTATAGATTAGATTGATATACTAAATTTGATTTGATTATCCCACGTGAGTGGGTTTCATTGTTTATATATGCCGAAGTTAGTTGATACTCATTGTCACATTCATTTTCATGCGTATAAGGATGATTATGCAGATGTTGCGCGTGCAGCATTAGCAGATGATGTATGGATGGTGACAATTGGGACACAAAAAGATACGAGTAAAAAGGGGATTGAGGTTGCTGATGAAATAGGGCATGGTTTGTGGTGCACGGTTGGTTTGCATCCTAATCATTTATTTCCGGTTCATATTGATGAGGACGAGCATCCATTTGTGACGCGTGAGGAGGATTTTGATTATAATTATTATAAGGAATTGGCGGAATCTTCTGAAAATGTTGTGGCGATTGGGGAGTGTGGTTTGGATTATTATCGTATTCCAGAAGGTCGTTCTGAAGAGGAAGTTAAAGAGAAGCAAGAAAGAGTTTTTCGATTGCATTTGAATTTGTGTGAGGAATTGAATTTGCCTGTTGTGTTGCATATTCGTGATGCGCATGATGAAACGCTTGCGATTTTGAAGGAGTATGTTGATGAGGGGAAATTGTTGAGGCGGGGAGTTGTGCATTGTTTTACGAGTACAGCAGAATATGCAAAGCAATATGTGAAGTTAGGATTCATGGTTTCGTTTACAGGAATTATCACATTTCCAGCTAAGAAAAAAAGTCCTTATCAGCAAGAAAGTTTGTGGGAAGCAGTTCGAGCAGTTCCATTAGATATGTTGATGGTGGAAACGGACGCACCATACTTAACACCCCTCCCTCACCGCGGAAAAAGAAATTTGCCGCAGTATGTAGAATTCGTTGCTGAAAAAGTTGCGGAATTGAAAAGTGTTTCGGTTGATGAGGTTGCGGAGCAGAGTACCAAAAATGCAATTAAATTATTTGGATTATCATAAACGCGTCATCCTGTAGTCGTACGGGATCCATGCTGTTTAGAGAGATGGATTCCGTACGACTACGGAATGACAATTAAATCTATGGATTACGGAAAAAAATCATTAGAATTACATGAGAAGCATCGGGGGAAGATGGGGATTGTGAGTAATGTTCCTGTTGAGAAGAAAGAAGATTTATCGATTGCGTATACTCCGGGAGTTGCAGAGCCTTGTCGTGCGATTGCTGCTAATCTAGATAAGGTTTGGGATTTAACAATCAAATCTCATACTGTTGCGGTTGTGACAGATGGAACTGCGGTTTTAGGTTTGGGAAATATTGGTCCGGAGGCCGGGCTTCCTGTTATGGAGGGGAAATGTATTTTGTATAAAAGATTTTCTGGATTGGATGCGTTCCCTATTTGTTTGCGTACGAAATCTCCGGAGGAAATTATTGAAACATGTTTGCGGTTGGCCCCGACGTTTGGTGCGATTCAGTTGGAAGATATTAAAGCGCCAGAATGTTTTGAGGTTGTGAGTCGACTGGAAAAAGAATTGGATATTCCGGTTATGCAGGATGATCAGTATGGGACTGCGGTTGTGGTTTTGGCTGGATTGATTAATGCGCTTAAAGTTGTTGGAAAAGAAATAGGGGATATTAAAGTTGTGGTGAATGGAGCAGGTTCTGCAGGAATAGCAATTGCAGATTTGTTGATGGATGCCGGGGTTACAAAAATAAAAGTTGCAGACTCAAAAGGTGTTTTATTTGACGATGGAAAACGTAATTTATATAAAATTGAAATGGCAAAAAGAACTAATCCAGAGAATGTAGAATCGACGATGAAAGAAGAGTTAAATGGTGCTGATGTTTTTGTTGGTGTGAGTGTGGGCGGTGTTTTGACTTCTGATGATGTTGGAACAATGGCAGAAAAATCTATAGTTATGGCGATGGCAAATCCAACACCAGAAATTTTTCCAGATGATGCAAAAGCTGGCGGCGCTGCAGTCGTTGCAACAGGACGATCCGACTTTCCAAATCAAGCAAACAACGTACTTGCCTATCCAGGATTATTTTTGGGAGTTCTCGAATGTCGCTCACCAAAATTTACTAAAGATATGTATATGCGTGCAGCCCATGTGCTTGCCGGCATGGTGGATAATCCAACAGCAGATCGCATTTTCCCTACTCTTTTTGATGGAGATTCCGCGCGAACTGTCGCAAATGCTGTAAAAAGTTGTTAAAAAAATTGCTAACATTGACGATTTTGCTAAACGGGGGTATACTAGCCCTCGTTTTGTTATGTAATTTTTTTGTGTGGATAAGTCTGAGGGTCGTGAAAAAACATTGATGTATGTGGCATTAGGGTTGGCATGGCAGTTGGGATATACGATTGTGATTCCTTTGTTGATTTTTGCGCTTGGTGGGCGATATTTAGATAAGAAGTTTGATAGTTCGCCTGTTTTGTTTCTTATTGGTTTGGTTGTTTCCGTGGCGGTAACGAGTGTTTGGCTTGTCGTGCGGATGTCAGTATTTTCCAAGGAGATTGCGCAGCATTCAAAAGCAAAAGATTCTAAAAAAGTGGATTCCGGATCGAGTCCGGAATGACAAGTTTATAATTATGGCAGCACCTGTAATATCATTAGCACCTGAAGTTTTGTTTCATGTTGGTTCTTTGGGTGTTACTAATACTTATGTTGTTGCGGTTGTGATTGTATTAGTTGCATTGTTGTTTGGATTAGCAATAAAACGTCATAAAGCCGCGGCAGTTCCAGTTGGAATTCAAAATGTGACTGAAGCATTGTTTGATGTTTGGATGGATACTATTGATTCTGTGACTGGAGATCGAAAATTGTCTTTGAAATTTTTTCCATTGGTTGTGACAGTTTTTTTGTTTGTGTTGTTTTCTAATTTGATTGAGTTGGTTCCTGGGTTGGGGACGATTGGTGTGTATGGTATGCACAATGGTCATGTGGCATTGATTCCATTTGTTCGTAGCGCATCTGCTGATTTGAATTTTACTTTGGCGATTGCGCTTATTGTCATGATCTCAACGTGGGTGTATGGCATTAAGTTGATTGGAGCAAAGAGTCATTTATCCAAATTTTTTACTTTGAAGGGTCCGATTGACGCATTTGTTGGAATACTTGAATTTGTCGGAGAATTTGCTAAAGTGATTTCGTTCTCATTTCGACTGTTTGGGAATATTTTTGCGGGAGAGGTTTTGTTGTTGGTTATCGCTTTCCTTGTTCCAGTTATTGCCGGCATCCCCTTCTTGTTCCTTGAGTTATTTGTAGGATTTGTACAAGCATTAGTATTTTCAATGCTCGCACTCGTCTTCTTAAAAATGGCTAGTGTCGCTCATCACTAATTAGTAGTTAGTAACGAGAGTTGAAACATTTCAATTTTCATTACAAATTAGTAATTAATATAGTTCATAGTTTTTGTCAGAGTTTTTAGAATATAGTCTAAAAGCTAACAGCTAAAAGCTAAAAGCTAACTAAATATGGCAGTAGAAGAAGTACAAGCAGCAGCAGGTGTGTTAAATAACCTCGAAGCTGTAAAAACAATCATGGCTGGTTTGACCATTGCGATTGGTGCATTAGGTCCAGCGTTGGCTATTGGAATGTTGGCAGGAAAAGGTCTTGAAGCAATTGGACGTAATCCAGAAGCAGCTTCAAAGATTCAGACTGCAATGATTTTGGCGATTGCGTTTGCCGAGGCGATTGCGATTTACGCACTTGTGGTCGCATTGATTGTTAAATTCGTTTAATGAATAGATTGTGTACCGATTTGATCGGTACATTGTTCTGTTTATTTACAGCTTGGTAGTTAGACTGTCATTCCCACGAAGGCGGGAATCCACGGTTTGCTACACATGACTGGATTCCCGCCTTCGCGGGAATGACAATTAGAAGTATGCAAGAATTATTAGGAACATTAGGGATTGATTGGCGATTATTGATCGGCCAAATTATTAATTTTGGATTGTTTTTGTTGATTTTGAGAATTTTTGCGTATAAGCCTTTATTGGAAGCAATGCAAAAAAGAACTAAGCGTATCGAAGAGGGTTTGAAGAATGCAGATCAACAAGATGAAATTAAAGCTGCTTTTGAGAAGGAAAAGAAAAAGGTTTTGAAGGAAGCGGGTGTTGAGGCTGCTGCGATTGTTGCGGCGTCTCATGAGAAGGCTGTGAAAGTTCAGGAAGCTATGTTGGCTCAAGCTGAAGATAAGGTTCGGGAAATGGGTGAGCGCGCAAAAAATGATATTCAAAAGGAAAAGGATGCAGCGCGTGATGAAATGAAACAGTTTGCGGGAGAATTATCAATTGCTATCTCTGAAAAGATTTTGAAAGAAAAAGTTGATGGTGAGCGCGAGCAAAAGATAATCAAAGAAATGCTAAAAGAAATTCACTAAATTAACTAACTTGCGACATAGGATTTCGAAATCGGATTTCGCAAGTGAAGGATATGGGGAAAGATTTGGAACAATTGGCTGATGCGTTTTGGGAAGCTGCTGAAGATGCAGATGAATCTGTTGTGATTAGCGCATTTGTGAAATTAGTTGATGCAAAAGGAATGACATCTCGATGGAAAGGTATTTATGCAGCAATTGAAAAGAAAGCTAAAGATATTGAGGCTAAGAAAACTGCTGTGGTAAAAACTGCTTATGCGGTGGGTGGTGATTTGAAGCGAGAGATTCAGTCAGATATGGATGCGTACGATGTTAATTTTCAAGAGGATAGAGATGTGATTGGAGGACTTGAAATACAAACACACGATCGACGAATTTCTGGAACGATCAAATCATTTCTAAATAACTTAAAGCAAAGCGTAACTCAATCCTAAATCCTATATCCTCTATCCTAAATTATGAATACTCAACAAATATTAAAAGAATTACAATCACAAATCTCAGGACTTGAAACCGGTGTTTCAGTAGACGAAATTGGATCGGTGATTGAAGTGGGGGATGGTGTTGCGCGCATGTCTGGGCTTACTAATTGTCAGGCTGCGGAGATGCTTGAGTTTGAAACAAAAGATGGAAGTGTGACAGGAGTTGCATTGAACTTAGAGGAAGATACGGTTGGTGCTGTTATTTTGGGTGAAGCTGAAGCAATTCGTGAGGGAGATACAGTAAAGCGGACAGGAAAGATTTTGTCTGTTCCTGTTGGTGATGGGTTTGTTGGTCGTGTTATTGATGCGTTGGGAAATCCAATTGATGGAGGTGCGCCGATTACTGCGGAAGGTCATTCTTATATTGAGAAGATTGCTCCTGGTGTGATGCAACGAAAATCTGTTGATACGCCACTACAAACTGGAATTAAAGCGATTGATGGGATGATTCCTATTGGTCGTGGACAGCGTGAGTTGATTATTGGAGATCGTCAAACAGGTAAATCCGCGATTGCGATTGATACGATTATTAATCAGAAGGGGACTGGAGTGAAATGTATTTATGTTGCGATTGGACAGAAGGAATCGAAAGTTGCGCGTATTGTGCAGCAATTGAAAGAGGCTGGTGCGATGGATCATACGATTGTGATTTCTGCTGGTGCTTCATCTCCTGCATCGTTGCAGTTTATTGCGCCGTATGTTGGCGCATCTCTTGGAGAATTTTTCATGGACAAAGGACAGGATGCATTGATTGTGTATGATGATTTATCAAAACATGCTTGGGCGTATCGTCAGATTTCATTGTTGTTGAGACGCCCACCTGGACGTGAGGCGTATCCTGGAGAT
>NZCD01000050.1 GCA_002688135.1 Parcubacteria group bacterium | reverse complement strand
CTAAGACAAGCCGGTATTACTGCGGAGATCGCTGAGATTTCTGCCGGTAAGGCGGCACTTGAATAGATAAATTAGATATATGAAAGGAACAATTACACAAGTTATCGGACCGGTTGTTGATGTCCGGTTTGAAGGAGTATTACCAAATATATTGAATGCGTTGCATGTTGAGCGTGATGGTTCTACGTTGACGCTTGAGGTACAGCAGCATGTTGGCGGGCAAACAGTTCGCACGGTTGCTATGGATACCACAGATGGATTAACGCGAGGTATGGAGGCGAAAGATACAGGAGAGGCGATTTCTGTTGCTGTTGGAAAAGCGAGTTTAGGTCGTATGGTGAATGTGGTGGGAAAGGAAATTGATGGAAAGGGTGAAATCAAATCAGAAAAAAGATACCCTATTCATCGTAAAGCTCCTTCGTTTGATCAGCTTTCAACTGAAGCTGAAGTTTTTGAAACTGGAATTAAGGTTATTGATTTGATTTGTCCGTTTATGAAGGGTGGTAAGGTTGGATTGTTTGGTGGTGCTGGTGTGGGTAAGACTGTTGTTGTGATGGAATTGATTCGAAATATTGCGACAGAGCATGGAGGATTTTCTGTGTTTGCTGGTGTTGGTGAACGTACTCGTGAGGGAAATGATTTGTATCATGAGATGAGTGAATCTGGTGTTTTGGAAAAAACATCGTTGGTGTTTGGGCAAATGAATGAGCCGCCAGGAGCGCGTGCGCGTGTTGCTTTGACAGGATTGTCTATGGCGGAATATTTCCGTGATGAGGAGCAGCAAGATGTGTTGTTGTTTGTTGATAATATTTTCCGATTTACTCAAGCAGGTTCTGAAGTATCTGCGTTGCTTGGTCGTATTCCTTCGGCTGTTGGATATCAGCCAACTTTGGCGACAGAGATGGGAGCGCTTCAAGAACGTATTACATCTACAAAATCCGGTTCTATTACTTCAGTGCAGGCGGTATATGTTCCTGCAGATGATTTGACTGATCCTGCTCCTGCGACAACATTTGCGCATTTGGATTCTACTGTTGTGTTGGCACGTGCTTTGACCGAGTTGGGAATTTATCCTGCTGTTGATCCACTTGATTCATCTTCACTTATTTTGGATCCACAAATTGTTGGAGAACGTCACTACAAGGTTGCGCGTGGTGTGCAGACTGTTTTGCAACGCTACAAAGATTTGCAAGATATTATTGCTATTTTGGGAATGGAAGAGTTGTCTGAAGAAGATAAACTTTCAGTTACGAGAGCGCGAAAAGTTCAGAAATTTTTGTCACAACCTTTCTTTGTTGCTGAACAGTTTACTGGAACACCTGGAAAATATGTTTCACTTGAGGACACGATCTCCGGATTTGAAAAGATTTTGGCAGGTGAGATGGACGAGTATCCAGAGCAAGCCTTCTACATGAAGGGTTCCTTAGATGAAGTCACCAAGTAAATAGGCAGTTAGGCTAACCTATTCGCAGCGATAGCGGAGAATAGTTAGCCGTTACTATAAGTGTTGAATTTTTTTCAAAGAAAAAAACTTCTAAGCTATAAAATCCCTTTCCATTGGAGCGGCAGCGACGCACCACAGTCCCTCATGATGGATCCCGGCCTACGCCGGGATGACAATCGAAGCCGGTCGTCGCGAAGCAGTCATAAAGAATTATGTTAACTTACGAGATAACCACTCCCGAAGAAAAACTCGAAGAAGGTGAAGCAACCTCCATTTCTTTACCGACTTCAGATGGGGAAATCACTATTCTTCCCCACCATATTCCTCTTATTTCTACGTTAGGTGCGGGTGAGATTATTATTCGTAAAGATAAAGAAGAATTTTATTATGCGACTGAAGGTGGCTTTTTGGAAGTTCGCCAAGGTGGGTATGTTGCGATTATGGCGGATTTTACAGCGCGTGCTGAATCTCTTGATGAGGAGATTATTGAAAAGGCGAAAGCACAAGCAGAAGAATATATTAAAACACAGAAATTTGAAGATGATGAGCAGTTTGCTGCGGCGGCTGCTGCGATTGAACGAGAGTTGGCGAAATTGAAGGTTGTTAGAAAACGAAGACGTAGATAGGATAAATAAATGCTTGACGTGAATTGCGACAGCTGATATGCTGTCGCTGTTCTTTTTACAAAGGAGAGTGGTGATGAGTTCTGTTCCGGGTGCAATCGTTACAGCGACGAGCATTGAGGTTTTGTTCGATGAGATTGTGAGTTTGTCGCGTGCTTATGCTCGTTCATATCGCGAGAACCTTCCAGAGCTTCTGCAGATGCGAGCAGATTCACCATATCGAGCTGTGGTTGTTGCTATCTGTATGGATGAGAGGTGTTGTTCATTTTCTCATGATACAGGTGGTCTTCCTGGGTATTATGATTTCATGCGTACTAAAGGTGCTCGCTTAGAGCTTTCAAATCATCAGGTCTCTGATTCAATTCATGACATATTCAGGCGTAAGTCTCATCAACCTGTACTGATGATCTTCACTGTTCATTTTTCTGATTCTGATTTTGCGTGTGGTTGTGCCGGATGGAACAGTAATACTAGTGCGGCATATGAACACCAGCATCGAGTTGCTGAAGCATTTCGTCGTAGTTATCCTGGTGCAATTCATACAGTTGTATTGGGAATTGATACTGATACAGGTTCGTTGGTCTTGGATTGTTCTGATCATCGTCTTTCTGTTGCAGATATCGCTGATGAAATATCAGTTGAGACGTCAGTTGAGGAGTTGATGGGGCAATTGACCTTATCGCTTGAAGAGATTGCTGCAGAGGAGATTTGTGCGGTCGGTGATTTCCGTTTTGATTTTCGGACCGAGATCAAGCGTATGTTTTCTGCAAATGCTCGTTTTGTTTATGAGCAGATGTATCTGGATACCGCAAGGCCAATTTTACGGCGTGTTGATCATTCGGCCACTCGACTTTATGCTGGTTCTGGATTTGAGTTTATTTCAGAACCAGGAGAGGCTGTGCATGTTGGATTACATTCTTCTACATTCATTGCAGATGTTGCGCTTGGGATTGAGAAAATTATCATTCCCGGAGCTGCACGATCGAATCAGCCTGCGATCTTGGTTGTGAATCGTGAATATGACCCGAAGCTTCCCGGCGAACTAGATCAAGCTCGCGATTGGGTGCATGCAGTCATAGAAGATATTGCATGCTTGTTCAAGTCAGAAATTGATTCTGGAGAGTTGAGAATGATGGAATCTGTTTCAACGCTTGTTGAAGGTATGATTCCTGTCATTACTTACTAAGTTCATCCCCTGACAAAGGGGATTTTTTATTTGATATCTTGGTGCGGATTGATTACAATATGATCTTAATATTAATTGTATTTTATGGGTCATACATGTAGTGCGATTATTGTGCATTGTATTGATTTTCGTCTTGGTCCGGCGATTTCGGATTGGTTGAAATCTGAAAAATTGATGGGGGATTGTGATATTGTGGGAATTGCTGGCGCTGCGAAGAATTTTAATGGAGAGAAGGATGAAGATGTTCTTATGACGCAAATTGAGATTTCTTCGAAATTGCACGAAATTAAAAAAGTAATTTTGATGAATCATACTGATTGTGGTGCATATGGCGGGCGAGCAGCTTTTGAAAATAGGGAAGTAGAGGATACAACTCATTCAGATGCTTTATCACATGGAGCAGATGTATTAAAAGAAAAATTACCGCATCTGGAAGTGCAAAAAATGATAGCGCAAATAGAGCCAGATGGAACTATCCATATCGAGAGTATTATTTAAGAGAGATTCCTCGACTTCGCTCGGGATGACAATGTCATGAATTTAGAGCAATTAAATGAAGAGCAGAAAACAGCGGTCACCCATCAAGGGGGTCCGCTGCTTATTATTGCGGGAGCCGGGACAGGTAAAACAACGGTTATTTCGCATCGGATTGCTTGGTTGGTGGAGCAAGGGTTGGCTAAGCCTGAAGAGATTTTGGCTTTGACGTTTACTGATAAGGCAGCTAGCGAAATGTTGGATCGTGTTGAGAATTTGTTGGATGTTGGTTATATGGATTTGTGGGTGTCGACGTTTCACTCTTTTGCTCAAAGGATTTTGCAGGAGTTTGGATTGGATATTGGTGTGCCAGATTTTTTTGATGTAGTTGATTCGCAATCTGCATGGATACATGTGCATGACAATTTTGAAAGGTTTGAATTGGATTATTATAAGCCTCGTGGGAATCCATATCGTTTTATTCATGCATTGATTTCTCATTTTCAGCGAGCGAAGGATGCTTGTGTTACGCCGGCGGAATATGTTGAGCATGCGAAGGGTGTGCAGCTTGATGGTGATTCTCCAGAGTTTGCTGAAGAAGGTGCTCGACTTCAGGAAATTGCAGGTGCGTATCATGCGTACAATCAATTATTGCTGGACAAGGGTGTGATGGATTTTGGAGATTTGTTGATGTACACATTGCAGCTTTTGAAAGATCGGCCTTCTGTTTTGAGGGAATTGAGAGGAAGATTTAAATATATTTTAGTTGATGAGTTTCAGGATACGAATTTTATTCAGTACGAGATTGTGAAATTGTTAGCTGGAGACGGGGATGGTTTATCTGTTGTGGCGGATGATGATCAGTCAATTTATAAATTTCGTGGCGCGAGTGTTGCAAATGTTGTTCAGTTTCTTGATGATTTTTCTGAAGCCAGGCGAGTTTCGCTTAGTCAAAACTATCGATCTGGTCAAAATATTCTTGATACAGCTTATAGATTTATTCAAAATAATAATCCAAATCGATTGGAGGTTCATGATTCGTATGGGATTTCCAAAAAACTAACAGCGCAAACTGATAGCGCAGGAGTTGTTTCATGTCATTCATTTGGAACATCTGCACAAGAAGATCAATTTTTGGTCGAGTCGATTGTAGAGCATGCAGAACGTGAGGGGAGTTCATTTGATTCTTGTGCTGTTTTGACACGAACTAATTCTCATGCGCAGCATGTTGCGAGTGTTTTAGAAAAAGCCGGTGTTCCGGTTCATTTTCATGCGCGGGTTGGATTATTTCGTGAGAGATTTGTAGTTGATTGTATTGCTTGGCTTCGTTTGCTTGATGATCATTCAGATAATGCGGCGTGTTATCGAATTATGACATCGACTCCATGTGCGATGCCGTCAGATGATGTTGGAGTTGTTACACAACTTGCGCGTAAAAAGAAATGGTCGTATGTACAAGCTATGAAGCAGATTGGAAAGGATGAAATAGGCATAGAGGGGTCGGCTTGGATAGAGCAGTTTCTCGCGCGTTTGGAGGCTCATACAAGGCGTTCTCATAAGGAATCTGTGTTGCAGGTCAGCTATGCTTTTTTTGAGGATTTTGGATATTTGGATAGTATCGCGGCAATGACTCATGAGGGTTATGATGGTGGGGCTGTGAAGCATGTAAGAATTATACAGACGTTTTTGGATGAAGTATCCCGGTTTGAAACTGATGGCGAGCATGATGTACATGCGTTTTTGAAACATATGCAATTATTGTTGGAGGCTGGTTATGATGGAGCGCTCACTACAGCAGCAGATGATATTTCTGGATGTGCACATGTGATGACAGTACATGCTTCAAAAGGTTTGGAATTTGATTATGTGTTTATTCCGCAATTGGTTCATTTGCGATTTCCGAGTGTGAAGCGAAGAGAATCAATTCGTATTCCAGATGCATTATTGAAGGAGGTTATTCCTGAAGGTGATTCGCATATAGAGGAGGAGCGTCGATTGATGTATGTGGCGCTGACGCGGGCAAAGCAGGTTTTGCAGATTTCATATGCGGCTGATTATGGAGGGAAGCATGCGAAAAAGCCATCGAAGTTTGTTGATGAGCTTGGGATTGATCATGAACAACCTGTTGTTATGAGTGATATTCATGATCCTATTGTGGTTGATTCAAAACCACATGATGTTTCATTAATTCCAGATTCATTTTCTTTTACATCTTTAAAGTCATTTAAAACTTGCCCACTTCAGTTTAAATATTCGCACATGATTCGTATTCCAACTAAAGGTGCAGCAGCTTTATCATTTGGAAAATCAGTTCATGCCACACTTGAAATATTTTATAAGCGGATGAAGCAGTTAGGGCAATCTCATCAAGCGAGTATGTTTGATGCTCCGACAGAAAATAGTGGGGGTGTTGTGGTTCCTTCGCTTGATGAATTATTGGAAATTTATGAGAAGTCGTTTATTGATGATTGGTATCGGTCTGCATCGCAAAAGAAAGAATATAAAGAACGTGGCGCAAAGATTTTAAAATCTTTTTATGAAGAACATGATGGGAATTGGATTGTTCCAAAACTTATTGAGCAATTTGTGCATTTTACTATTGGGAATTACTCGATTCGAGGAGCGATTGATCGTGTTGATCAGATTGGTGGAAATACGATTATTTTGGATTACAAAACAGGGAAGCCTAAGTCGAACGATAAATTAAATTCTGATGATAAGTTGCAGTTATTGATTTATGCGATTGGTTTGGAGCATGTCGCAGGTATGCGAGCGAATGAATGTGTGTTTTGGTATTTGGAGGATGGATCGAAAGTTTCATTTACTCCAACTCAAGAAGAAATTGAGGCTGCAAAAACAGAAGTTGAGGAATCTATTGCAGCAATTCATGCGAGTGATTTTACGGCTACTCCATCTAAATTT
>NZCD01000049.1 GCA_002688135.1 Parcubacteria group bacterium | reverse complement strand
GGGATGACAATCTATAATTGAGGCTCGTCTTTATGGATCCCGGCCTACGCCGGGATGACAATTTTTAGTAGTTCTCGCTAAAGTTTCAAAACTTATTTGAATAATTGATCACTCAACCTGAAAATTTGTGATCAAAAGTCTTGTGTGCGCTAGACCCTGCGTTCAGACATAAAAATTAGTTTCTGAAAAATCTTCGTTAAACTAATCCTGAACGCCACTATGCGCGGCCACTATCGCGGATCTATAATACTGCTATCGCAGATTTATATTAAAAAAAGAGTCGCGGAGCGACTCTATTTTTGTGTTGTGTTTATTCTGTAAGTTTTTCTGCTAGTAGCTTTTTTACGACTGCTGGGTCTGCGGATCCTTTTGTTTCTTTCATGACTGCGCCAACTAAAAACATAAGCAGCTGTGTTTTTCCTGATTTGTATTTTTCTACTGCATCAGGATTATCGTTTATTGCTTTTTGAATTGCATCTTCTAGTGCTCCTTCGTCTGAAACTTGTGCCCAACCTTGCTCATCAACAATGTTGCTTGGGTCACCACCTGTATCTATCATTACTGATAATACTTTTGTTCCCACTGAACTATTAATTTGATTTGACATGATCATTGTTACGAGTTCTGCAAAGTTTTCTGGCGTTACATCTGTTTGTTTTAATGTGATGTTTCGTTCGTTTAATTGTCCGATGAGTTTTGATGTGATCCATCCTCCAACCATTTTTCCGAGTTTTGCGCCGTGTGTTTGGATTTTTTCATTTCGTGATCCATCTGTCGGCATATTTCCAACCCAATCAATTGCCTCTGACATGACGGCTTCAGTAAAATCTGCCAAATCAGAATTTTCAATCATTAATTGCACATCAGTTTTTTTGAATTGATATTCTCGTATAAAGCGATCTCGTTTGTCTCGTGGCATTTCAGGTAGATGTCTGTGTTCATCTTGTGCAAGATCTTCGATCATGAGTGGTGGAATGTCTGGTTCTGGGAAATATCGATAATCATTTGCAGTTTCTTTTGAGCGCTGTTCGTAGGTGTGTTGTTCTGTATCATGCCATCCGCGTGTTGTAGTTTCTGCTGGAGGAGTATTTGTTTTCCACAACTTTGTTTGTCTTTGAATTTCGTATTCAATAGCTCGCTCAACTGATTTGAATGAGTTGAGATTTTTTACTTCTGTTTTTGGGTGAAGTTCTTTTGTGCTGGCTGGACGCAAAGAAACATTTGCATCGCATCGAAGATGACCTTTTTCCATGTCTGCGTGGGAGACACCTATCGTGCGCATGATAAGTCGCAATTCTTGTAAAAATTGTTTAGCGTCCGCGGCATTACGAAAATCTGGATGAGTCACAATTTCGGCAAGTGGTGTGCCGGCTCGGTTATAATCGACATGTGTAACTCCTGGTTTGTGATGATTATTTTTTGCTGCATCTTCTTCTAAATGTAATCGTTCGATACGGATAGACTTTGATCCTTCTTTTGATTCTAATTCAACTAAACCGTTTTCTCCAATAGGTTTGTCGAATTGAGAGATTTGATATCCTTTTGGTAAGTCCGGATAAAAATAGTGTTTTCGATCAAATTTAGTTTCATGATTAATCACGCAGCCAAGAGCTAGTGCGCCGCGAATTGCATATTGAATTGCTTTTCGATTTGGCACTGGAAGGGTGCCAGGATGACCTATGCAAATAGGGCAGATAGTTGTGTTTGGCTCGCGTGTATCTCCATTGTTGGCACATGAGCAAAACATCTTTGAATCTGTTTTTAATTGTACATGGATTTCTAGTCCGATAACTGGTTCAAGTTCCATATTTTTAGTGAGTAGTTGGTAGTGAGTAGTGAGTAGAAAAATTACATTTAAAAATAACGTATTGCTACGTTATCATGAGATCAGCATGAGATCAAATTATTTTTTCTTTAAATCTTGATAAAGCACCACTATACTAATAGTGGTAAGCGGTAAGAAAAGAAGGGTTTCAAGTAGCCCTTGAGCAATTAGTAAGATGTAGCTGTGTGAGACAGTTAGTGCTTGTGGATTCATTGCGAATATAACGATGAGAGCGATGACGAGTGCGAGGAATAATACACCAATTGCGACCGTCCACATGATTGCGGGAATGAATAATCGTTCACATACTTTCCACCAACGTCCTTGTGTTAATTTTTCACTTTCTTTGAAAGCTTTTATGACATGAGTATCATCAATTGCAGATGTGAGTACTGTGGCGACATATCTAACTGAAACATATATACCCGGAATGAGTAGGGGTAATCCTAGAATTAGTGGCCATGCGAGAATTTGATTTCCTGTGGTAATGGCGTCTGTATACAATAGCCAATACAAAAGGATGTATGCACCTGATGCTGCTATGATAAGTAGTGTTGTTATGATGTGAGCGCCGAGGGTGTGCCAGAATCTTTTAGCTGAAGATTTTAGGATTTCTTCTTGGGTGTATTTAATTTTTTTGAGTGATCGCCAAACTTCCATGAGATAGCTGTAGAAGAAATAGAGATAGATCAGTAAAATAACAAATTGAGTTGCAATGTATGCGGTGAGTTCTTGTGAGTTTGGTGGTGCGGCATTTGCCACGATAGCCCAAGGGAAGAGGATTGCTGGGATGATTGAAATTAGGAACATCGCAAAAGGGAGGATCAATAAGGTCCTCCAGTTTTTTGTGTAGGTCAGCCAGGTGACTTCCATTATTTCAAACGGGCTTCTCATATGTGTCATTAGTATACACAAAAAATTGATAAAAAAAAAGAGGCTTTGTTGTTTGGTTGTGTTTTTTATTACGAAACTGGTTCTGGGATGTTGAGAGATGCAGCTATGGTTTGTTGTTCATTGAAATAACTGTTCAGTTCTTGCCATAGTTCGTGAGTTTTGAGGAGTCGAAGGGTTTGCTCTAGTTGTGTTGATGAAACTGTGTTTTTGATGATTTTGAGAAAGGGGAGGCATGCGAGAGCTGCGTCGGAAATTACACTGTGTGGGTGTTGTGCTGCGTTTACTAATTCAAAAGCACGAGATTCATTCCATTGTTTTGCGAGGTCAGGGGATTGTAGGTATTTGTGTTGTCGTGCGATATGTTTTTCAAGATTTGCTTCGTCCCACAAATTTATATCACGATTATTTGTTTGTTGGTCGGCGAAAGTTTTGCGCAGTGTGAACGTTTTTTTGAATTGGTCTTCGGGGAAATGCAGGATGAGCGTGAGGTCTGGAAAATATCCTCTCACGTATTCATCTTCAAGTGCTTTAATTTCTTTCATTGGTACACCAGCTTCAAGTCCTTGGTAAATTCGTGTTGAATCAAGATATCGATCTAATAATACGATTTTTGGTTGTTCTTTGTTTTCACCGAGTAATGGAATAATCACTTCATCAAGATGAATGCGACGTGCTTTGTTGAATAGTGTTGCGAGTTCATGAGCTGTTGCGCCTTCTTTGAGTTTTGCGAAAATTTCTTGTCGGATTTCTTCTCCGCGTGCTGTTCCTCCGGGTTCACGAGATGTGAGAGTTTCGATACCACAATGTTCGAACACTGTTTTGAGTGCAGGAATAACCACAGAAGATTTTCCTGTAAATTCGCCTCCTTCGATTGTGATTAGTAGGCCCATATTTTTTTGAGGTGTGTTGGTGGTACTCCGTACTGATTGATTCAGGCTTTGCCTCCGCTGCGCTTCGGGGGGTTGCGCCGCTTCGGGCGATTTTTTATGGCTCCGCTCAGCTTTGCTGAGCTTCGGCACTTATAGTTTTTTTGATGGATCCCGGCCTTCGCCGGGATGACAATTTTTAGCGAATAGGTTAGCCTTCTTTTCTATTTACTGCGTTGATGCTTTTCTTTTATATGTGACGAAGACGTATTCTTCGTGGTCTTCGCTTTCAATCTCCTCCCAGTCTTGAGGATAAATAGATGGGAAAAAAGCATCGCATCCGTCAACTTCTTCGTCGACATGTGTGATGTAGAGTGTGTCTGCCATTTTGATCATATCCTCGTAAATGCGTTGACCGCCAAATCCTACAATATCTTCTCCTTCGTGTTCTAGAATTGCTTCTGCAATCGATCCGTATACTTCAACGCCTTCAGGTACATCATAACTTGAATTACTGGTGATTACAATGTTTGTGCGGTTGGGGAGTGGGCGGAATTTATCGGGAATCGATTCGTAAGTTTTTCGTCCCATGATTACATTTTTACCAATTGTCAATTCTTTCATTTGTTTCATGTCAGCAGGAATATGCCATGGAATTTTTCCATTTTTTCCGATACAGCTATTATTAGATATTGCAGCTATAAGTGAAATCATAGATTTCTTTTTATGTTTTATATTGGGATCCGTGAAAAGCAGCGCATTGCGTCGACCTTCACAAAATTCTGCGCTCAACGTACGCCCGGTACGCCTCGCTTGAATTTTGTTTCAGCTCGACACACTGCATTGCTTTTGACGGATCGAACTTTCCTCTTGTGTCAGTGTCTAAACAGCGATAGCAAATTGAATTTTTTCATGTGAGGAGTAAGCGACTTTTTTGGTGTGAGATGCTTCCCATTCAAATATTGAGGTGAATGGTTCTGTTTGGATTGAGCAGAGTTTGTGTTCGTCGGGGTTTCTGGTGAGTTGTAGTTTCGCACCTTCGATGTGGTTTTCGTAGATGTGTGTGTCGCCGAGAAATCCTACTAATCTTCCTTCTTCAAAGCCAGATTCTTTTGCGAGTAAGTGTAAGAGTAGTGCATAGCTTGCGATGTTGAAGGGGAGACCGAGCATGACATCAACAGAGCGCTGATTCCACATGAGATTTATTTTGTTTCCGATGACAGTAACTTGAAAACTGTAATGGCAAGGAGGTAATCCCATCTCGTTCATCTGAAGTGGATTCCATGCTGAAACAATCATCCGGCGATCTTGAGGATTTGATTTCAATTTCTCGACGAGATTTTTTAATTGATCACAGCCTTTTCCTTCGTAGTTGGTGTCGTAGTTTTCGTAAGGCGCATTATAATGTCTCCACTGAAAACCATAGATTGGTCCTAGGTCTCGCTCATTTGCCATTTTTTCTTTTGATGCTTCGTCGTGACCATACGGAGCTTTTTTCGGATTCGCCCATTCATCCCAAATGTGATTGTTTCTTTCTTTTAACCATTCTTTGTCTGTAATTCCTTTTATGAAAAATTCTAATTCTGTACTGATTACTTTGAACGGCATTTTTTTTGTGGTGAGTAGGGGGAAGCCGCGTGACATGTCGTGTTCAAACATCACGCCTGCGATAGCGAGGGTTTTGATGCCGGTTCTGTTTTGTTTGATGTCTCCTTCTTTTAGGATTTTTTGGACGATGTTGAGATAGTTTTGCATATGGGATTGTTTAGTTTGCTCGGTGCTGATTGAATCAGGCTTTTCCTCCGCTACGCTGCGGGCGGTTGCGCCGCTTCGGGCGAATTTTTATGGCTCCGCTCTGCTTTGCAGAGCTTCGGCACTTATAGTAACGGCCAACTATGTTCCGCTATCGCTCCACATAGGTTGGCCTATCCGCCTATAATCTGCGCTGTTAGATTCCGGTGCTGCCGAATCCGCCGCGAGATGTGGCGGTCATGAGTTCGACTTCTTTGAATTGCACGATTTCTACGGGTATGAAAATTCCATTTGCTAATCGATCTCCGGCGCTTATATGCACTGGTTCGGGTGTGAAGTTATATACGAGTAAATGAATTTCATCGGTTGGGCCACAATAATCCTGATCAATAGTCCCCACGCCGTTGGACATCATTAATCCTCGTTTGATTGATGTACTTGAGCGAGCAGTGATTTGTAGCATATATCCCTCTGGGATTTTCATAATAATTCCAGTTGGTATTTTTGTGACTTTTCCTGGCTCACACACCATTGGTTCTGCTGCGGCGAAATCAAATCCCACTGCTCCTGCGGTTTGATATTGGGGGATTTGTACATTTTCGCGACAACGTTTTATGATAACGTCCATATTATGTGAGAGATGTAAGTAATTCGTCGAGTTTGTTATGAAGATCTTCGATCGTTCCGTCATTTGTGATGGTGTGCGTTGCTTCTTTCGCGACTTCTCGGATAGACATTTCTGTCGAGCGTTGTGCATTTTTTTCAAATTGTTCCATTGTGAGATTTTGTTCGTCTGTTTTTTCTCCGCGATTCTTTACACGTTCATAACGCATTTGTTTATCTGCAGTGATTTCTATTAATGTGAATCCTTCTAGTTGTTTGAGATGTACAATGTCGGCTTGTCGTCGAACGCCATCCACGATAATTAATTCAGATTTTTCTTCCTCAACTTCTTTGGCGATAACTTTTGCCATGGTATCTTCTCCGAAATTTTCTCTGATCAATTCAGAAATGCGAATGAGGTTGTTTCGTGAACTTTCTAAATATAATCGATTTGCAATGTCTCGTAACATGTTTGAGAATCGAAAATATCCTGCGTTGTGTTTTTGGATGAGATGATCTGCGGCACATCCTTTTCCTGATGCGATTTCTCCGACGAATGCGATTATTTTTTTCATAGAGATTAGTAAAGAGTAAAGCGTAATTAGTAAAGAGTAAAATGTGTCGCATGGCGACGTTTATAGATTATCGCTTTGCGATACATTTTACGAGTTACTGAATTGTTCGTTCAAATGTTGCTACTTTTTCATCGTATGTTTTGACTTCGAATTTTCGTAATTCCAAACCAGCTTCTTCAAGTAGCGATAGTGCTCGATCCGCTAATGGATATCCAGAGTTATAAACTACTTGTGTGATTCCTGCATTGATAATCATTTTTGCGCAGGTGAGGCATGGTGAGAAGGTTGAGTAGATGGTGCTATTTTTGAGTGATGTGCCGTGGAATGCTGCTTGGACGATTGCATTTTCTTCTCCGTGTGAGCATGTACATTCTCCGAGATTTTGTCCGGCTGTTGCGAGTGTTCTTTTTTCACATCGTTCGCATCCACCATCGATACAGTTTTTTGTGTTTCGTGGAGTTCCGTTGTAGCCGGTCGTGACTATGCGTTTGTCTCGCACAATTACGGCTGCGACTTTTCGTGTTCGACAGTTTGATCGGCTTGCGACGACCATTGCGATATTCATGAAATATTCGTCCCATGTTGGGCGTTGTGTAGAAGTGTTTGTCATATGAATGTAGATTATCAGAGTGGGTGGTTGTGTGAAAGGGGATAGTTTTTGGTTAGTGAGTAGTTGGTAGTGAGTAGTTTGTAGTAAAAAAAAATCGCCAGAGGCGATTTTTTTCTACTCACTACTAACTACTCACTACCAACTAAACAGAAAGTGGAATTGATGGTCCCATTGAAGTTGTTAGGCAGATTGATTTGATGTAGACGCCTTTTGATGATGCTGGTTTTGCGCGTTTGAGTGCATCGAGGAATACGTCCAAATTTTCTTCTAGTTGTTTTGCATCCTGTGAGGTTTTTCCGATTGTCACGTGGATGTTTGCTGTGTTGTCGTTTTTAAATGCCAACTTTCCTTTTTTCAATTCTGAAACCATTTTTTTCACATCAGTTCCGACAGTATCTGTTTTTGGGTTAGGCATTAATCCGCGTGGGCCTAGAATTTTTGCGGCTTTGGCGATTTTTGCCATCATGTCTGGGGTTGCTACTGCGACATCGAAATCGATTTTTTTGGTTTTGATGATTTGAGCTACTAATTCTTCTCCACCAACAATGTCTGCTCCAGCTTCCTTTGCTTCAGCTTCTTTTCCTTGTGGAACGAATGCTGCAACTTTTTTGGTACTTCCAGATGAGTGGGGAAGTACGACTGTGGTGCGAACTTGTTGTTCTCCTTTTCTGGGGTCGATTCCTAATCGTGCGTGCAATTCAACTGATGCGTCGAATTTTACGGTTGATGTTTCTTTTGCGAGGGCTACTGCTTCTGCGTTGTTGTATGATTTTCCTTCTTCGAGTTTTGCTTTTGCTTCTTGGTATCGTTTTGATTTGGGCATATATAGTGTTTACGTGGTTCGAGCGTCCTGCGGACTCCCACATATTAATAATTTTGTTTGTGAACTTTGTGGTGCGTAAATTGTCATCCCGGCGTAGGCCGGGATCCATTATGAGGATTGGTGGCGCCTCGCTGCCGCTCCAATGGAAGGGGATCTCATAGCTTAGAAGTTTTTTTCTTTGAAAAAAATTCAACACTTATAGTAACGGCCAACTATGTTCCGCTATCGCTCCACATAGGTTGGCCTCATGCTAACTGCTTCGCTGATTTGTTCGCGGTGTTTAGTTTGGTATTCCTGTGACCTCGAGGCCCATCTGTCGTGCGGTACCCGCGATTGTTCTCGCTCCTGCGTCTACGTCTGCTGCATTTAAGTCTTCCATCTTAACTGTTGCGATTTCTTTACATTGTTCCCATGTCACTTTTCCGATTTTTTCTGTGAGGGGTTTTCCTGATCCTTTTTTGATTCCTGCAGCTTTTTTAAGTAATGCAGATGCTGGAGCAGTTTTGGTGATGAAATCGAATGTGCGATCTTTGTATACAGAGATTACAACTGGGACGATGTCCCCGCGCTTGTCTTTTGTTGCGTCATTAAATTTGGTTACAAATTCTTGGATGTTTAATCCGTGTTGTCCTAATGCAGGTCCAACTGGAGGTGCTGGTGTAGCAGCGCCGCCTTGGATTTGCAATTTCAATTTTGTTACTAATTCCTTTGCCATATGTTGTGGAATATCGTAGAAGCGACCGAATTCCGTTAGTTATTACTGCGGGGAATTTACCCCATTTTACTTATTTTGTCAAGTTGCCATCCCGGCGCAGGTCGGGATCCATGTTTCTAAAATGATGGATCCCGGCCTTCGCCGGGATGACATTTTCTAGATACGTTTGATTTGGAGGAAATCGAGTTCAACCGGCGTTTCACGTCCAAACATGGTAACAAGAACCTTGATTTTACCACGAGCTTCATCAACTTCTTGAACTTTTCCTTCGAAGTTTTTGAATGGACCATCGACGATTCGTACTGGCGTACCTTCTTCCACATCGATAATGTATTTTGGTTCTTCCACACCCATTCGTTTTTTGATGCCTTTGATGTCATCTGGTGAGATGGGGGTCGGGGTTGTTCCTGATCCGACAAAGCCTGTTACGTTTGGTGTGTTTCGTACGACGTACCAAGAATCATCCGTCACATTCATTTCTACGAATACATATCCGGGAAACATTTTTTCTTCGATCGTGACACGTTTTCCATTTTTGATTTTAATTTTCTTTTCAGTTGGTACAAGAACTTCGTAAATTTTGTCTTCCATCGAAAGACTTTCAATACGTTGTTTGAGATTGTGTTGCACGTTTTCTTCGTAGCCTGAGTAGGTGTGAAGAATGTACCATCTGCGACCGAGTGATAATGTTTGTTTTGCCATATGTTATAGAAGTGTCATTGCGAGGAGGAACGACGAAGCAATCTCATATTAGATTGCCGCGTCGCTCGTTCCTCGCTTCTCGCAATGACGTGTTTATGATGTTTTATCGAATACCAACTAAGTATTCAAAACCAATATTTAAAACGTAATCAAGTGCACCAAAAAATATCGCGACAGCCAAAGAGACAATTATGACGATGTATGAATATTTGATGGTATCTTCGCGTGTTGGCCACGAGACTTTTTTAAGCTCGTTGACGCTATTTTTGAGGTAATCTGTGAATTGCTTCATATTAGTTTGTAGTGAGTAGTCTCGCTTT
>NZCD01000048.1 GCA_002688135.1 Parcubacteria group bacterium | reverse complement strand
GCAAAAAACATCATCCTAAAGCAAGGAAACTTTCGTGAACTGAAATCACTCATTCCAGAGGATTTCGGAGAAGTTCATGGGATTCTCTTTGACTTAGGGTGGTCTTCACCACAATTTTCAGATCGCAATCGAGGGTTTTCTTTTCAGAAAGATGAACCACTCGATATGCGGATGGACCCGAGTCAAGAAAAAACGGCAGCCGATATCGTCAACAACATGTATGAGGATGAAATCGGTCGCATCATTCGAACCTACGGCGAAGATCGTCGTTGGCGCTCTATTGCACAATCAATCGTCAAAGCACGACGCGAGATGAAAATCGAAACCACGCTGCAGCTGGTAGACATAATCGGCGGCAATCGACGTGGATCGATCCATCCCGCAACACGAACGTTTCAAGCATTACGCATCGCTGTGAACGATGAGCTTGCGGCGCTCAAGGATGGACTTGCTCAAGCAATTGAAATTTTAACCCCAGGTGGGCGCATCATGGTGATTAGTTTCCACTCCGGCGAAGATCGAATTGTTAAGCATATGTTCAAAAAGGATGATCGATTGGACGTTCTCACAAAACGACCAATAACAGCTTCAGACGATGAAATAACAGAAAATCCGCGATCGCGAAGTGCGAAACTTCGTGTCGCAGAAAAAAAGTAGCATTACTTCTCACTACCACCGTAATGTCACCCTTCATAAAAGCGCACCGCTCGCGTGCCTACACTCGTAAAAAACGTTTGAAAAAAACGGATACATCATCCACCACATTTCGTGTTGGATTGTTGATTATTTTGGCGACTGCGATGATTGCATATGTATGGCAAATCAATAGTGTCTCTGTGAAAGGATTTGCTATTTACGAAATTGAACAACGAAACACACAACTCGGCCGAGAAAATCAACGATTAGAATTACATGTCGCACAACTCCAATCCACACAAAACGTAAAAAACAACATCGATTCTTTGGGAATGGTTGATGAAGGCGAAACTCTCTATATCACAGTGAAGGACGATGCAGTTGCGATAAAATAGATAGCAAGTAGGAGGTAGAAGGCAGCAGGGGAAACCCTGATTTTTTTTTATACCTAAGTGTGATAATATACTTGACTTATTAATAAACCCTACATTCTATGGGAAAAAAAGATATACCAATCACCGATCAACTAGCCGAGGATGGTGATCAGGATAAAAAAATGGAGTCACAGGAGGCGCCAGCACAAGGATGTGGACTCGAATCAAACGAGGAATTCCTTGGGTTTAAAAAAGTGGAAGTTACCAAGGTTGATGAATCTAAGCCGTGGAAACCTGCAATGGAGGTAGCTGTAACAAAAAGCGATGGCAGTGTTGCGGAGGGGTTAGATGCAAACACACCATTCTTTACATTTGATGATGGAAAAGGTGGTGAGATGACAGTAACAGCTGCCGCAGCCGGACATATCGATAGTTTGCATATCAAAGGCGATGAGGCTGGTTCAAAGTTTGATTATGACTCACTTGAATCATTATTCAAGGATGTTGCCGAAAAATTACCAGAAGAAATTACAAATACGCCTGGTCGTTCAGAATTATCAGTACACATGGGTCGAAAGATGGGGAAGGAAGGAATCGCAACTATGGCGGAATTGTCTGATGGGGGTATCATCACACCAGCGGAAGTTGCAGCGGCAAAAGTGAAGAAGGATGAAGTTGTTGAATTAAATAAATCAGGGGATGAAGCAGCAAAACAGGCGTTCATTGATCAATGGACTGCCGATAACCCAGAATCAAAAATAAAATTTCAATTAATTCGTGGTGGCGTACTTGCCCCGCATGTGGATACACCAAAAAGAGATACGGAAGAATTGTTCATGGTATTTGGCCCGGGTGCAGACGGAAAGAAAACAGCATATACGATGATGCCGGGGAGATTTATGCCTCGTCATCCAAATCCTGCGCAGCATAAAAGTAAAGAGGGTGTGATTAATGAGGAGACCTATCAAGAGTCTGCTGACGCATGGTTTGATACAGTGATGTTAACTGGTTAATGAGAGAAGCTCCTGTTGTGCTGACAGGAGTTTTTTAATTGGCAAAAATTTGGTAATATATAATCACAACGTTAAGTATGATTCGTGGTTATGATGGCGCTAAAGTACACATTGATTGCACTCATTAAAGACATACTTTATTTACCTGTGTGGTGGTACACACGAGGTACTGTTTTTATATACAAATGGTTAGTAAACACGAGCGTCAGCACATGGAAACAGATGGGGTTGGCTGTGTGGATAAAAAATTTATTTGTGCCGATGTTTCAGCAGTACGACTGGCAAGGGAGAATCATCAGTTTTTTCATGAGACTCGTACAGATTATCGGACGGTTTATCGGATTTGTTATCATGTTTGCTATTTATCTCGTAATTTTTTTAGCTTGGTTTATATTACCAGCGTTTGCTGTATATTTATTTCTTCAAACAACATTTAATACTTACACCCCACTTATATAAGCGAGACAAACTCTATCAACGTGTCATTGCGAGCGTTTTAGCGAAGCAATCTAATTTCTTCATGAGATAAGATTGCCACGTCGCTCGTGCCTCGCTTCTCGCAATGACAGCTAGCAATAAATTACATGGAAGAAAAAGTACCACTATTAATTTGCGACAAAAGTGATGAGGGTCATATAAGAAAAGCTTGTCGCGGCTCTTGGATGGGTTTTTCCGTACACCATCATTTTTTTGCATGGCAGCGTGATTTATCTGACGAAGCTATAAAAGGAAGAAGAATTGCGGAGATATTCGATAGTATTGTCAATTTTGTACTAATGCTTGTTGGTGTTGTAGGATTGTTGCACATGGGTATTTTAAAACTCATAAATTTTTATGTTCCAGAATATCTTGAATACGTACCAGGTATATTACAAAAAATATACATCCCACTTTGGCTGTTAATCATAATAATAATGTTTGTGATGTCACGATTAGTCCGTACAGCGTTAACAATAGAATTTGTTAAAAAAGAAGCAGCAGACCATCCATACGATGACGGCGTGTCATGGGAATCAGTCGCAAAATATCATCACGGAGCATTTAATAACATCGCATATGCATTTGCGCCGCGCGCGATGGTGGCATTTGAAGAAGCGGCGCTTAAGTCTCACAAAGCTGGTGTTGAATTTTCACTATACACGTTATTCGAACATCTTCTCGAAACACCAGATGTAAAATCGATTTTGATCAGATTTGAATTGCCACCAGATCAGGTCGTGCGAGCATTTCATGATAAGTTTCTTTCTGAAGGCGCAGACCATGCGGGTGCAAACGGTGCAATGTGGCAAACAATAGCAAAAGCATATTTAGACGCCGCAGAAAATGACGATCCAAAAGTGACGGTCTTTCATTTGTTTGATGCGTGTTTAATGGTAGATCCAAAATTTGGAGAATTTTTTGAGCAACTCGGAGTACAACCAAAAGTTTTAGATAATGGCGTGCAATGGTTCAGATTTATGAATCATTTATCTGGAGAGATGAGATCATTCCGTCGCGCAGCATTTCGAAAAAATACAAGCGATACAGGCGCTGCTATGACGGGCTTGGCAACACCGTTATTAAATTCTATTGGTGAAGATCTCACAAAAGCTGCAAAATTTGGATATCTTCCCGTTACAGTAGGAAGAACATCAGAAATAGGCTCCATGTTACGCGCATTTGAGTCAGGAGCCTCATCTGTAATTTTAACCGGCCAGCAAGGAGTGGGAAAAATGAGTATAGTGGAAGGGCTCGCAGAACGCATGGTAACAGAAGATGTGCCAGAAATTTTAAAAGATAAGCGTTTAATTCGCGTTCCAATCACTCACATCGTTTCAGGATCTGATCCTGGGCAATATCAACAGCGTCTCATGCAAGTAATGGTTGAAGCCGTTCGTTCTGGAAATACAGTATTAGCGTTTGAGGGAATAGAAGGATTGTTTGGGGTGCGTGTTGGCGGAGGTACAAGCCAGGATTTATCTGATACCCTCGCAGAGTTATTAGAAAAAACAAGATTAACGGCAATCGCAACAACAACAAACGAAGCATTCAGAACTGCAATTTCTGGTACACGGTTCGGTTCAATGGCAACAAAATTGGAAGTGAATCAGGTTGAAGATAATGATGCTATTCAAATTTTGGAATCACGCGTGTTCAATATTGAGGCTCATCATACAGTGTATTTCACATATCGAGCGATTGAACAATGTGTCACAATGGCGCGCAGATTTTTGCAAGATGAAGCGCTTCCAGAAAACGCTATCAAACTCATGCAAGAAACTGCGGTATACGTGCGAAACAAGCGTGGTGCAAATCAATTAGTTCGCGCAGAAGATGTAGGATTTGTGATAACAGAAAAAACAAACATTCCAACAGAAGCAGTTAATCAGGATGAAAAAGATAAGTTACTGCGATTGGAAGATATTATGCACGAGCGTGTGGTTGGGCAAGATGAAGCAGTAAAAGCAGTTTCAGCAGCTTTGCGCCGCGCGCGTGCAGATTTATCCGGAGGAAAAAGACCGATTGCAAATTTCTTATTTCTCGGGCCAACTGGTGTCGGAAAAACCGAAACAGCAAAAACACTTGCAGAAGTTTATTTCGGCGGAGAAGATCGCATGACACGTTTCGACATGTCAGAATTTCAAGATGCACAATCAATCTATCGATTAATCGGACAGCCCGGACAACAAGGAACAGGGTTACTCACCGAAGCGATTCGACAGAACCCTTTCACATTATTATTACTCGATGAATTTGAAAAAGCTGATGCAAGTTTATTAAATGTATTCTTGCAGATTTTCGATGATGGGCGAGTAACAGATTCAGTTGGTCGCGTTGTAGATTTCACAAACACAATTATTATTTGTACATCAAATGCTGGAAGTAACTATATTCAGGATGAAGTGAAAGCAGGCACAGGAACAGAAATTATTAAACAAGGATTGCTCGACCAAGAACTCAAAAAATATTTCCGTCCAGAACTTATCAATCGTTTTGATGGGGTGATTGTTTACACACCACTTAACGAAGAACAAATAGAAGATATCGCACACCTTATGATAGGCGGAATAGAAAAACGATTGTACGAGCAAAAAGGAATTAACCTAGATGTCACTGAACGAGCAGTCGCACAACTAGCTATAAAAGGATATTCACCAGAATTTGGCGCACGACCAATGCGCCGCGTTATTCAATCTGATATTGAAGATGTACTTGCAAATATTTTGCTTGAAGGGCGAGTTCAGCGAAATCAGACAATTGTGATTGACGTTGATGGGGCGGTAAATATTGAGTAGTTAGGCTGTCATTGCGAGAAGCGAGGGACGAGCGACGCGGCAATCTTATGAAACAATACGCGATCTACATGCTAACCAACTGGAGCAACAAAGTACTGTATACTGGGGTAACTGGAGATCTCAAGAAGCGAATTTGGATTCACAGAGAAAAAATCTCTGAAGGTTTTACTAAAGATTACAATGCTACTAAACTAGTATACTACGAATTATTTGATAATCCTGAGGCAGCAATAAAAAGAGAAAAGCAGATAAAAGCTGGATCAAGAAAGAAAAAGAATGATCTTGTCGAGAAGGAAAATCCAGAGTGGGGAGATTTGTATGGGGAGTTATGGAAATAGATTGCCACGTCGTTCCTCCTCGCAATGACCAACTTCGTAGAGATTTCAGTATTCCAACTAACATGCATCCAATCCTACTAATCATATTCGCCACTGGAGCTACACTCCTTTCTTTTATTTTGACAAAACTTACAATTAAAAAGGCAACGCAATTAAAAATTGTAGACAAACCAACCGGCGGCAGAAAAATCCACAACAAACCAATCCCATTGCTCGGTGGCGTACCAATAATGGTCACGTTTTTTTTAATTGGATTTCTTGCTCTACAATTGATAGACCTTACAATCACCATCCCGCAGTCTCGCATGAACGCGATTCTGATAGGCTCATTCATTATTTTGTTATTAGGAATTATTGATGATCAAAAAAACTTAAAAGCACATTGGCAATTAGGAGGCATTGTTCTTGCAGTATTGATTGCAACACTACTAGGAACAAATCTAACACACATCTCAAACCCATTCGGTGGCATCATAACTCTCACAGAACCAAACATAACATTTGGCCCATTTGCGATTTTCATTATTGCAGATGCAATAGTTTTCGCATGGCTAATGCTCATGACAGGAACAACAAAGTTACTTGATGGATTAGATGGGTTAGTAACAGGTATTGTCACAATCGGTGCAATTTTGATCGCTGGATTTTCAATGTTCTCTCGATACTACCAACCTGACATTGCACTGGCAGCCGCAATACTAGCGGGAAGCTGTCTCGGATTTTTAGTTCTTAATCATCATCCTGCTAAAATATTCTTAGGAAGCGTGGGTAGTATTTGGCTTGGATATATTTTAGGAGTTCTCGCCGTCATCTCTGGTGGAAAAATCGCCATCGCATTATTAGTACTCGGAGTTCCACTCATAGATATGTTGATAGTGGTATTGCGACGAATGAAGAAAGGAAAATCACCACTCGCCGGCGACGCAACACATCTCCATTTCAGATTGATGAAAACAATCGGCCACAAAAAGACAGTCTATTTATATTGGGCGCTAGCTGCAGGATTCGGGGGATTAACAGTCATTGCACAAGGCAGCGGAAAGATGATTGCGTTTGGTGTTCTTGTAGCATTTTCCCTGGCAATTATTGTATTATCAACGAGTGTGAAAAAGACTTGACAGCACTAACAGATCTATATATACTCCTGCCATATGAATGCAGTAATAAAAACGGGCGGAAAACAATATCTAGTGAAAGCTGGGGATACGCTCAAAATCGAGAAGATCGACGGCGAAGCTGGGGCCAACGTCACATTCGACAATGTCCTCCTCGCATTCGACGACAAAGCTGCTGATGTCAAAATCGGCACACCGACCCTTTCCGGGGCATCGGTAACAGCAACGATTGAGGAGCAGGGAAGAGGCAAGAAAATTCCTGTTATCAAATACAAACCGAAAACACGCTACCGACGCAACGTCGGTCATCGCCAACACTTCACAAAAGTGAAGATCGGCGAAATTAAAGCGTAACTTAAAACCGCCACTCGGCGGTTTTTTGATGATAAAAAGTACTAGCAGACAAGAGGACACTATTTCTATTGACGAATATATAAATTTATATTACGCTGAATACAACGATCATTCTCACCTCGGAGTACAACATGGTTAACGTCAAATCTCAGATCGATAATCTAGTCGCGGCTGGCGCCGAGCAACATTCAGTCGTCACGCGACAAGCACTCAAAGATCTTGCCCAGTGCAAGTCATATGATGAGCTTGACGCAACTGCCGAAAACCTTCCCGACTCATGTCGTAGTTGGGCCGTGGCGATCATGCGTCATGCCAAGAAGCAGAATATTTCCCCAATGATGGTTCTCAATCATCTCGACGAGGCACGCATCAAGCACATGCCACGCAGACCATCCATCAGCGAACAGATCAACTTCTTCGGCGGCGCACACCCCAACAACGACCCCGAAGCATACGGACTCATCGACTTCTCCATGTAATCAACAAGCTCTACGGAG
>NZCD01000047.1 GCA_002688135.1 Parcubacteria group bacterium | reverse complement strand
CTGAAACGAAAGATGCATTGAGTCTGCTCGACTTGCACCCGATCAAGGTGACATAGTTCGGTGGACTCGAGTAAGTCTATTACTTTCAAAGCACCACTAGTCGCCAGGAGGGAGGGGAGCGCTCACGCGCGGAATCTCCCTCCTGGCGGCGCTCGAAGTGCGATTACGGTTGCACTTCACTTCCTCGTAGTTCAGAAGTTACTTCTGGATTGTGAGGAAGGAGATCCGAGAGCGTCATGTTTTCTGTTCTTTTTTAAATGAGAGAGGATTGGCTGGATAGCTTAGGGGTAGAGCGGCTGATTGTTAATCAGCGGGTCAGTGGTTCAAATCCACTTCCAGCCTCTTATTGAGTGTGAGAAAGCCGAAATAGCTCAGATTGGCAGAGCAGTTGATTTGTAATCAACCGGTCGTCGGTTCGATTCCGACTTTCGGCTCCGAAAATAGTTGAAAAAGGAGGCGCACATTCATGCGTAGAGCTGAACGTCGCAAGCAGCGACAAGGGGAGGCGGCAGCGCGTGTTGAGGCACGTGATGCTCGTTCGAAAGAGCAGCAGCTTCATCAGTTGGATAAGCGGTTCGGTGACGGTTTGGGTGCTTCACGAGAGCGCGCAAAACTCACTGCTAAACTGTTTGTTGGCTGGCGACCTCCTGTGTGGGATCTTGATCCTGCAACGGATGATATCTTTTGGGATCTGCCTGAACAGGATGTTCAGGATGAGAAAGCAGAAGAGATCGATGTGATGTGGGATGAGCGCGAGTATCGAGAAATAGAGTTTGTACTTCCTGCGTGTGTGGTGTGGGATGAGTACGAAGCCGAGATGCGTCCATAACTCAGTTGGTAGAGTAGCGGGCTTTTAACTCGCAGGTCCTAGGTACTGGCAAGCCAGCATTCTACGCTCACTCAAAAATGCTAAACTACCGTTTATCATTTTGTTCGTTCGCTTGAATGTACAAATCCTAGTGGGCGTACTGTGGAGAGTTGTCCGAGTGGTTTAAGGAGTTTGGTTGCTAACCAAATGTCCCTGCAGGGATCGAAGGTTCGAATCCTTCACTCTCCGCCATATAATGAAATTCATGCCTGTAGCTTATCAGTGGTAAGAGCGTCGGTCTGATAAGCCGAAAGTCAGTGGTTCAAATCCACTTAGGCATACCAACAGCAAAGAAAAGGAGTTGCTTACAGTGCAGACGAAAAACCTGAAGAACTGATTGTTGCGGGGCGCCGGCCGTACGGAGGCGATGACTCGCGGTAGTCATCGTGTGTGAGGTCCTGTTTTCCACCTTACTTAACATAGCAAATGAAAACGTCTTTTACATCGCCCCGAACTTGATACACCGACCGTGATGAAACGGAAGGTTTTGGATGGGGTGCCCATCGGTTGCTACGGCGACCGATGGGATCTTTTTTAAGTGCTTATATCATCATGGGACAGAGTCCTCCATGAGCGTTCAAAAAAGATCTTTTGAAAATAATATAAGGAGAAACGCACGAATGTGGATGAGAAACTTTACCCGATGGGTTGATACCGATCGGCATGCGGCTGCTTGTGAATGTAATAACAATTCACAAGGAGTCTGTGATGACGAAAACAATCAAAGACAAACTGACGGCGGCGCGCAAAACGTTGTATCGGAAGGAGCAGAAAAGGGAGGCTCGTCGTAAGGATCGCCGCGCATCGCGAAAGTACTGCCAGCGCGTGATGAGCGAGGATGTGTGGGATGACGTCCCTGCGCCTGTCCAGGAGCGATTGTGGATGAGTCGCTCGTCGTTGTTTTCTTGGAAGATGCTCACGATGTGGATGTCTGCCAAAAAGCACGATGGGATGACGTGGGATCAGTTGCGTCGGAAGTTGGCTCGCAAGCTGGATACCAAATCGCGAGTGGGTGCGGAGTTGCTGAAGCGATTCGATGAGTACGCTGTCGATCCGGATTGGTGTTGGTACAGGGAGACCAAGCTGCGAGACGATAACGGTGTGATTCGTCGTTACCGCAGGCAAGGAGGTCGTTCTTGGGATGACATCAACGCGTGGCTCGACGGGCGGTCGATTTGTACGTCGGGGAAGAAGTTGTTCTGGCTCGAAGAGGAATTCTCGGACGAGGATTACGATTTCCAGGAGCAGTTGACACGGACGCAGTGGGAGCAGGTGCTGGAAAAGTACGACGTCACCCCAGAGCCGATTCTGTGCGAGCAGTCGCTGGAAGAGGCCGCTGCAACGGAATTCGATTTGCTTCGCGATGGTCGCGTTGTCCTGGGTATCCGTTGTCGCGTGAAGAAGTATGTTTGGAAGAAGGTTTACTTTTGGGCCTCTAAGTCCACCTCCTCATATCGTCCTTTCCGATTCTTGGAGTGGAACGGCAGCAAATACGTCGATGTGTATTATCGCACCGAATATCTTAATGAGATGGTGCAAGAAAAGCCTTTGTCGGATTACGAGCTGCACGTGTGGAACCAGATGCCGCGCGAGATTCGGAGCCGTTTTTTGCTGGCTGAATAGAGTGTGAAGATCTGGTGTGTCTATGGATGCACCAGATTTTTTTAATTTTGATATTGATATATTCCCCGTTAGATCGGGTTTTTTTATTGTTCAAGATCGTTGACAATAAATGATCTGATTTTACTTATTTTAGTATAATATGGCTAAATTAGGGCTTTTTGGGGTTGACAAATTTGTTAATTCATGATATAGTTATGCGTTCTTTCATCGGACTAGTACCGTCCCCGGCACAGGAAATGCGCTACTCATAAGTTTGATTTCCTCCTCTGTTTCCGTACTGCAGCTATGGCTGGGCAGTACGGAAACCTTTTGTAACACATAACTACAATTCTTCAAGAGAGTTCGTTTGTGCGTTGTAAAAGGTTTGTAGAGCAAGAGCTTTGTCATGTACTACATCTCCTTTGGTTTGTGCCATGTTCTCTGGAAGCCGATACGTCGGAGCGCCAGAGAACATACCTTTTGAACATTTGACTCGATCGAATTTTCAAAACGTATTTTCAAAAGATGTTGTTCATATCAATATTAGAGCAGAGAAATGGGTGATGAGGGAGGTCATTATCACACTGCGCCTAGCGCAAAACACCCCATTATCATCACCCGTTTCTCTTCTTTAAAAAGCTTGTCTTTATTAAAGTAAGAGATTCAATTCACTATAGGATCCTATCGTGAAGGAGGTACGACTCTCACGAGTTCAAACTTCTAATTGATAGGGAGGGAATATTTTTGACCACATCTGGGCTCCGGCTTATATATGGCCGATAGATATTTTCACAATTCATTTGTTAGTAACAAGTGATACTGGCCCTGAATGCCTCGGCGCGAAGGGCTAGGACAGTTGTTGCTTAACGCTGTAGTACATATCAAAGAAGATTCGGCATTCCGGATCTTTTTTGATATAATAATTCGGTATGAAAAGTCCTATGCGTTTCATATCGATTGTGATCGGTGTCCTTTTTTTAGTGACACCTCTTTTTGTACACGCAGAAGTTGGTTTTATGAGTTCTAAAGGTGTTTGGTTTTCTAAACAGCGTTTTTTTGAGAATGATTCTGTAAAGATTTATTCGGTGATTATTAATAATTCTTTTGATCAGTTGACTGGAGATGTTGAGTTTCAGGTTGATGGAAAGTTGGTTGGCTCGGCTCCGGTGTATGGTTTGGATTTTGAAGATGCGCAACAAGTTTGGGTGCAGTGGCGTCCGGATTATGGGGATCATCTAATTAAAGTTGATATTAAAAATGCGATTGCTGTAGAAGATGGAAAGCAACGATCGTTGTCTGGTCTAGAGATTGAGCAGTCGAGTATTTCTGCTTCATATTTTGTGGATCGTGATTCTGATGGTGATGGTGAAGGAGATAAGGATGATTCTGATGATGATAATGATGGATTGAGTGATGCGAAAGAACGACAGTTGGGAAGTGATCCGTTGCGATCGGATACTGATTTGGATGGATGGTTAGATAAAGAAGAGGTGGATAAGGGTACGAATCCGGCCAAAGCTGATACTGATGGAGATGGATTTTCTGACCCGCAAGATAAATTTCCCGTGAATGCAAATGAATGGTCTGATGCTGATAGTGATGGTATTGGCGATAATGCAGACACGGATGATGATAATGATGGATTGAGTGATGTTCAGGAAGCGCAATTTGGTTCTGATCCGCTTCGTCCTGATACCGATGGAGATGGATTGTCTGATTTGGAAGAATTTCAGATTGCGACCAATCCACAAGAGAAAGATTCAGATGGTGATTCATTGAGTGATAAAGAAGAACATGAAAATAATACTGATCCTACTACATCTGATACTGATGGTGATGGGTTGTCTGATAAATCCGAACTTGATATAGGTTCTGATCCTCGTGTGAAAGATACAGATAATGACGGGGTTGAAGATGGGAGGGAGGTTGCTCAAAAGACGAGTCCGAAAACAAGTGATACAGATGGTGATGGGGTGCTTGATAATGTAGATGCATTTCCTTTGGATCCTGATGAATCTATTGATACAGATGGAGATGGGATTGGTGATGGGGCTGATGATGATGATGATAATGATGGTTTGAGTGATGATAAAGAAAAGGAGATAGGAACTGATCCTCTTGTTTTTGATACAGACGGAGATGGTTTATCTGATGGTGAGGAGCTGGTTGTGGGGACAGATCCGATGAAAGTGAATGTTCGTGGTGATACAGCTCATGGTTTGAATGGATCGGCTGGTGAGTATTCATCGAAGTTTGTTTCATTGGAGACGTGGATCGATTGGCTTATTTTGTTATTGACTATATTGTCTGGTGTTGTGGCAGTAGTGTTTTGGTTTCATGCTCCGAATCTCAAACAGAAATAGTTGCATAGGGTTTCTCGCTACGGTACACTATCATATCTAATTAGTAATTTTTTTTATGAGTGATAAGACAGTGAAGATTTTTTCAACTCCAACATGTCCTTATTGTAAGATGGCGAAGGAGTGGATGAAGGAGAATAATATTGAGTATACTGATGTTGATGTTTCAACAGATGAGAAGGCAGCGCAAGAAATGACAGAGAAATCTGGTCAAATGGGAGTGCCGGTAATTTTGGTTGGGGATGAGGTTTTGGTGGGGTTTGATAAGCCGAAATTAGAGGCATTGTTATTAAAATAAAGTGTATGCAAAAAGATTCTTTAGATGAATTTGAGTTGCAGGTTGGACATTCTGCTCCGGCCTGGTCTGCGACTGCTTATCAGAAGGGAAAGGAGTTTAGAACTGTTTCATCCGCCGATTATGCGGGGAAGTGGGTTGTATTGTTTTTTTATCCACGTAATTTTACGTTTGTGTGTCCAACAGAGCTAAAGGCTTTTGCAGCTTCGTGTGAAGAATTTCGGGAGGTCAATGCTCAATTAGTTGCAGTCTCAACGGATTCTGAATGGTCGCATAAAGCATGGTTTGAGAAAGATATGCCAGATGTGCAATATCCGGTTTTAGCAGACACTACGCATGAGATCGCGTGGAATTATAATGTACTTGTAGAAAAAACTGGTGAAGCTTTGCGTGGCACATTTATTATCGATCCAGAAGGGGTTTTGCGTTATAGTGTGGTTTCTGATTTGAATGTAGGGCGTTCTGTTGATGAGACTTTGCGTGTGTTGCGTGCATTACAAACAGGGGGTTTGTGTCCAGCAAATTGGAAACAAGGAGAAGCAACATTGCAACCTGGTGCTGTTGAGCAATCACAACCAGAAAAAGAGCCAGCATTTAATGTAAAACCAACATTTTAACTAAAGGAGAGGTTTTAGAAGTGTCATCCCGGCGAAGGCCGGGATCCATGCTGTTTAGTATGATGGATCCCGGCCTTCGCCGGGATGACGTTTTGACTTATTATTAACATCGAAATATGGGAGACGTAGTATTTGATATCGAAACGAAAAATTCGTTTGCAGAGGCCGGAAGTTCTCGTTCGCGAGATTTGGATATTTCGTTGGTTGGGATTTATGTTTATGAGGCTGATCAATATTTAGCTTTTCGTGATGATGAGTTAGATCGCTTGTGGCCGTATATGTATAGCGCGACGCGATTGATTGGATATAATTCTAAATACTTTGATATTCCGCTTTTGGAAAAGTATGCACCGCGTCCTCTGACAAATATTCCTCATTTGGATTTGTTGGTTCGTATTAAGGATAGTTTGGGTCATCGATTGAAATTGGATGATGTTGCAAAAGCAACTTTGAATTATTCAAAGAGTGGGCATGGATTGCAGGCGGTTGAGTGGTACAAACAAGGGGAGTGGGACAAGATTGAAAAGTATTGTTTAGATGATGTAAAAATAACAAGAGAGGTATTTGAATTTGGATTAAAAAATAAGCAGCTATTTTATCCTGATTTGCAGGGTATCAAGCCTTTTCCGGTTGATTTCACGATGCCAGAGGTGACAGAGGAAGAATTGGAGTTGGCTGGACAGGTGCAGATGAGTCTTCTTTAGTGAGTAGATTGTAGGGTGTAGAAAAAACGGCTTGCGCCGTTTTTTAGTAGAAGATTTCGAATTTTATTTTTTGTGGGTTGTGGTTTTGTTTTAGAAGTTTTTTGCGGGCGTCTATGATCATGTGTTTGTTTCCGCAGAGGTATATTAGTGCATTGTTGTCGATGTTTGATAGGTGTTCTGTTGTACGGCCTTTGGCTCCGTCCCAGTCGTCTGGTGGTTTTGAAAGAGAGGTTGTGTGGGTGAGATTTGGGAGTTGTGATGAAAGATTTATTAATTCTTCTTGTGCGAAAATATCTTCTTTGTTTCTGCATCCGAAAATTACCTCGACGTTTTGTTGTGGACTTGTGTCTGCAATTTTATGTAGATGAGAAAGAAATGGCGCGATGCCTGTTGTGGTTGCGATGTATACAATTTTTTTCGGCAATTCATCTGGAAGTGTCATGCGTCCATTTGGTACATCAAAAGCAAGTTCGTCGCCAGCTTTGCAGTTTTTGAAGTATGGCGAGGCGTAATGAGGTCCTGTTGCTTTGTCTTCAAGAATTTTTACATACCAAATAATATTGTGTGGATCGTTGTTGGAATTTCCAAAGGAGAATGCCCGCGGAACAGTCTCAACTTGGAAGTCGGACTTCGAAGTCCGACTTCCAAGTTGGGTTGGGATGTTTACCATTGTGAATTGTCCAGCTTCAAATTGAAGTGGAGTTGAGGAATCGACTGTTGCTTCAATTTTGTGTATATTGTGAGCAATAATCGTGTTTTTTGTGATTGTTACGCGGATTGACATGAGAGCATTTTAGTTATAGTATACAGATCATATGATAAAAGATTTGGAAGCAATTGAAAAGCGCTCGGTCTATCTGGATCATGCCGCATCAACGCCGGTTCATCCGGATGTTCGTGCTGCAATGGAACCGTATCTTGAGGATAGTTTTGGGAATGCTTCTGCGTTGTATGATCAGGGGCGTCGTGCGAAGGAAGCTTTGCGGGATTCTCGTGCGAGCGTTGCGAAGATTTTTAATTGTAATACGAGTGAGGTGGTATTTGTAGGGAGCGGAACTGAATCTGATAACTTGGCGTTGTTTGGGATTGCGCGAAAATATAAAGATCGTGGAAATAAAATTGTGAGTTCGACTATTGAGCATCATGCTGTTTTGAAGTCTGTTGAGCAGTTGAAAAAAGAAGGTCATGAAACGGTTTTGGTTTCTGTTGATCGTGAGGGTAAAATTAATATGAATGAATTGACGGATGCGATTGATGAAAAAACGGTTTTAGTTTCTGTGATGTATGCGAATAATGAGATTGGTGTTGTGCAAGATATTTCAGCGATTGCGAAATTGATTCGAGAGAAGAAGAAGTTGTGGGGTCGTAGTCAATTAGAGGCTCCTTTTTTGCATACTGATGCATGTCAGGCTTCTGGTTATTTGGATTTGGATGTGAAAAAGTTGGGTGTGGATTTGATGACGATTAATTCTTCTAAAATGTATGGGCCGAAAGGAGCTGGAGTTTTATTTGTTCGACGTGGTATTCGATTGCAGCCAATTATTTTTGGTGGGGGGCAGGAGAACAAATTGCGTTCAGGAACGGAAAATATTCCGGCATGTGTTGGTTTGGCAAAAGCTTTGGAATTAGCAGAAGCTTCTCGAGAAAGTGAGGTTGCTCGATTGAGTGAACTTCGTGATTATATGGTTGCGCAGATTTTAGAAAAGATTCCAAAAACGGTTTTGAATGGTCATGCGAAAGATCGATTGGTGAATAATATAAATGTATCTATTTTGGATATTGAGGGTGAGGCGATTTTGTTATATTTGGATGAGTATGGCGTTTCGGCTTCTACTGGTTCTGCGTGTGATTCATCTACACTCGATCCTTCGCATGTTATTGTTGCGCTTGGTCGCCCTTATGAGTTTGCACATGGATCGATGCGATTTTCTTTGGGAAGAACAACGACAAAGGAAGATATCGATTATGCGTTAAAAGTGTTACAACCTATTTGTGCGCTACTTCGCAAGACTTCCCCTGTCGATGTGAATATGGATAGCTACGAGTCGGAAAAGACCGCCACACCAGAAGCATTTGTTGGCGGTCGGACCCCACATTTTTTAAAGAAAAGAGAGGCACAAAGTAAATAGAATAGCTGCTCAAAGTGCCGTAAGGCACGTGAGCGTTACTAAAAGACGTAATTCCACGAATATGGCCGACCGTATAACAAAAATGAAAGACAATGAACTAAAAGACGCTGACGTCGTCAACCCACAAACCAAAGAAACCTGGGTATATTCTGATACAGTAAAAGATCATTTCTTCAAACCAAAAAATTTATTGATGCGAAAGGCTGAAGAGGGAGAGTTTGACGCGGAAGGTGTTGTTGGTTCTCCGGCTTGTGGTGATTCGATGTGGATTGGAATTAAAGTTAAGGATGACATGATTGTAGAGCTAAAATGGCGAACATTTGGATGTGGTAGTGCGATTGCTTCAACATCTAT
>NZCD01000046.1 GCA_002688135.1 Parcubacteria group bacterium | reverse complement strand
TTTACGAGTTACGCTTTACGAGTTACGACAATCAAAAAAATGGCATGATGCCATTTTTTTGATTGTTCTTATTTGAACGCTACGGTTCCACCTGCTTCTTCGATTTGTTTCTTCATATCTTCTGCAGCTGCTTTTTCAACTCCTTCTTTGATGACTTTTGGTGCGCCATCAACGAGTCCTTTAGCTTCTGCTAGACCCAATCCTGTGATTGCACGAACTGCTTTAATCACAGCGATTTTGTTTTCTCCGAATCCAGTCAATTCAACATTTACTTCTGTTGGACCTTCATCTGCTGCTGCGTCTCCTCCTGCTGCTGCCCCACCTGCTACCATCATAGCTGGTGCTGCTGCGCTGACGCCGAATTTATCCTCCAAAACTTTTACCAACTCTGACAGATCGAGTACTGACATCTTTTCGATTTCAGTTACCAAATCTTTGAACTTTGCTGGTACTTCTGCTGTTGCTGCCTCTGCAGGCGCGTCAGCTGTTGTTGTTTCTTCTGACATAATTTTATGATTAGTTTGTAGAAGTGTCATCATCCACGACTTCGCTCAATACAAGCTCCGGTTTATCCCGATTTTTATCGTGGAGCGTTTTAGCGAAGCAATCTTGATGATAGTAATGCGTAACTCGTAACTCATAACTCGTAACGCAACTCAAACCTCAAAGCTGATTTGCGGAAACCGCTTTATGCTTTACGCTTTACGCTTTACTCATTACTTACCGTGAGATTACCGCGTCGTTCGTTCCTCACTCCTCGCAATGACGCTTACGCTTTAGATTCTTTAATTGCATGAAGTGTGCGAACCAATCCAGAAATGTTTGCCTGCAAGACGCGAGCAAATCCTGAAATAGGAGCTTGTAATGTGCCGACCAATTTCCCAAGCAACTCTTGTTTGTTTGGAAGTTTTGATAATGCGACCACTTCACTTTTTTCAATGTATTTCTTTTCGAGAACTCCACCGACGATTTGAAATCCCTCATACTCTTTAGCGAATGCCGCGAGAGCTTGTGCTGCTGCGACTTCGTCGTCTGCAACTGCAACCGAGAAATTTCCTTCAATCTTTCGAACAGATTCCATTTCGATACCTGCTTCCTTCAATGCGAGATCAGCAAGTGTCTTTTTTGGAACGGTGTAATAGATACCTGCTTCGCGACATGTTTTGCGAAGCGCTTCAGTTCCTGCCATAGGAACTCCAGCGAAGGTAGCGAATACTACTCCCTTTCCGCTTTTTAGACGGTCAGTGAGTTTGTCCATGATCTGTTGTTTTTGTTCTTTCGTTTTTGCCATACATACTCCACGTCATCCTGAGCGAAGTGTAGCGCCAGCGGAACGGAGCCGAAGGATCCCGTCCGGTTACCACACACCTCCGACATGAGATGACATGAATAAAAAAATACGGTATTACCGCAATGAAAACTCTCGACCTGTTTTGGCTATGCCAAATTGAGATTTCCTCGGCGTGACCTATTTTCAGGAAAATTCCTGAAAAGCACGCTTTCTACGGATTGATCAGAGTATATATAAGTATGTATTTCTTGTCAATATATAAAAAACGCCCTCGAAAGAGCGTTTACCTGCCCCGAACTATCTTAAGAGCAGCAAGCATGTGGGCTAAGGCATCGAGTGGATCAAGTCTGTGATCACAAATCACATACTCACCTGTCTTTGCTTCATGCTTCATGATCACCAACAGTCGACGCTTCTCACGAGTGAGTGTTGTATTGGTTAAATGCCAATCAACACGCTCTACAAATGTGATCACTTCAGGACTGCAGTATTTTCGCCAGTCCGGCTCACCGCATGTGATACATTTATCTTCAACTGCCCTGAGAAACGGCGTAACATCTGCCATTGAAATCTCCTCGTCAAATTACCTACAATGATTCTAGCAATAAAGAGCTCCATTGTCAATATTATTACCTTCTTTGGAGTCGTGCAGTTAATGCTTGTATGACCGTCCTGTTTTTCGGAGGGACGCAATACCCTTCCTTCACTTGGAAAATCAGGACAATCAATTCTCGTGCTCGTGCAGTTTCATGATTCACGATCAGATCAAGATATTTTTCTGCTTCATGTACAAATGCAATGATGTGCTCTGGCTTTCCTGCTTGCCACAATTTTGCATTGCAATGCTCACATGTATTCTTTGTTCGATGTGCGTTGTGGTAATTATCAAGATAATCCTCAACAGACATCTGATCGTCAAATTGCAGTTCACCTTTTTTTACCAATTCAATGGCTTGATCGACAATCTTTCGTGATGGTTTTGATTTATTCGCAACCCATTTTTTTGCATCGACCACAAATCGAATCTCTTCCTTCCCTGCATCACAACCATATGCCCATGCAGCTGGATGAAAACTAGGCCGCCTTTCATCAATTCGAGATGGATCGTCTAGGAGTATCTCGAATCTCAAAAAATGATCAACGCCATGCCTAAGCAGCTCTTCTGGTGTGAGATCGAATGTTACAACCCAGATCCCCATCTTCACACGTGTAATCGTGTCTACCAACATCTTGTACTTTGAGCCTTGAGGCATGATCTTATGCGCGCATACAAATCGCTCTGCATCTCTCACGAATTGAATCGATTCTTCTGTTCTCCCACCTCTCCATGATGGTTCGTGTTTGGTGATTTCATCTTTTGGAAATAACAATGGTTGTTCCTCGTCCATTTTTTCTCCTTTTTGAATGTCGAAACACTACTTCTTTTTCTTTGGCTTGTCAAGACGTGTTTGCTTGAAATCTTTATGAACCAAATATCTACTTGGAGTTCTATATCCTCTGTTTTCCTTTCCTTTTCGCGAGCCTGGTTTTCTCATACTAATCCAGAACATCTTTGAACTGTTTTTTGATGTCCACGACTTTGTTTTCAATTTTATTGAGATGTGATTTGAGATCCTTCACTAATCCCAATCCATCCTCAAATTTCTTAAGAGCTTCTTCGAGATCGACATCTTCTGTCTCGAACCACTCTGTGATTTTTTCGAGGTCTGCGTATTGTTGTGCAAATGATTTTTTTTTGTTTGGCATAGTAAGAATTTAGAATATGGAATTTAGAAAATCCTTCTAGGTTGTCATCCCGTAGTCGTACGGGATCCATCATGGGATACCCCCAACTCATGGATCCCGTACGACTACGGGATGACAATTTAATGTTACTTTGTAATGGCCTTGGATGTTCCTTTTGCAAATTGAATGATGATTGGATCTCCAGAAGTGAGTTGTTTTGCATCCTTCACCACAGCTCCCTTTTTGTCTCGTGTGATCGAATATCCTCGTTTTAAAATGTGTGATGGATTTACTTGTGTGAGGATTTTTTCATTTCCTTCGAGCGCTTTTTGTTTCAATATAATGCCATCTGATATTTTTTCGATCAAGCGATTTGTGTGATGTTTTAGCTGCGTCAGCTTTTCTTGTCTCAATCTTTCTATCGTAGACAATGACATTTTGAATGATTGGAAAATTTGGCGAACTTCGTGCAATACTTTCATGATAACTTTTTCGAGCGTATGTAGTGATGTATTTATGTTGTGTTTGTGATGCATGATCGCTGCGTCAATTTCTGATTCTACATATCCAATAGATGCATCAATTCTATCCTCGACATCTCTTTTTTCCGGCACGATAATTTCTGCTGCGTTTGATGGAGTTGATGCGCGGACATCTGCGACATAGTCTGCGAGCGATTCATCTTTTTCATGTCCCACTCCGCACACCACCGGAATTGATGAACTGAAAACTGCGCGTGCGACTTTTTCATCATTGAATGCCCACAAATCTTCTAACGATCCTCCGCCACGAGTTAATACCAAAACTTGCGGCGCTTCTTCTGGATGTTTTGATTTTAGTTTGTTGAAAAATTTGAATGCTTTTACGATGTCTCCGGGTGCTCCATCCCCTTGTACCCGAACATCATGAACTTGGATTTCTGATCCTGACCATCTGTTATTCATGATGCGTACGAAATCTGAGAATGCTGCGGATGCATCAGAACCAATAAATCCAACTTTCGAAGGAAATTCTGGAAGCTCTCGCTTTCTTTCTGACGCAAATAATCCTTCTTGATCTAATTTTTTCTTGAGTGCTTCGTACGCTTTTTTTAATGCACCCTCACCTACAGGTTCGACACGATCCACCATGAATCGGAATCGCCCGCTTTTTTTGTACACTGATGGATATCCATGGATACGAACTTTCATTCCATCTTCAATTGGAATATTGATTTTAAACACCATTGAAAAACACTCCATTACTGATTCATCATCCTTCACTGAAAAAAATACCCATTTATTTTGTCTAACCGAAAAACCAGAAACCTCGCCTTCGACAGCGAGATCCCGCATTGGTGCAATCACTTGATTTGCGATTGATAGAAATTCTGTTACTCCTATGATTTGCATATTTTGTAATGTCATCCCGGCGTAGGCCGGGATCCATCTTGTTTACCAGCATGGATCCCGGCCGTAGTTTATGCTGGCGACAGCGAGGCAGTGCCGGGATGACAATCGCTAACTTACTTTTATGGGTGTGCCGATATCGGCCCAGTTGTAGAGATGTTCCATGTTGTCGTATGAGACATTAACGCACCCATGACTCATTCGTTTTCCGAAATTGTTATGCCAGTACGCCCCGTGAATGTAGTAATTTCCGCGTACGTTGTATTTAAATAATAGATTCCATTTTGTGTTTGGCAGATAATAATCCGCGCCTGCATATAAGTGGACTGGCAATTTTTTCTCGACTTTGTACTCACCGACTGGAGTTGGCGTACTTAATCCTCCGCTTGAAATTAAGATCGTATTAACATGATGAGGACCCACAAAATAGGATAATGTTTGACGATCTTTGTTTACCTCAATTCTTTTTCCATAATGATTAGGTCCGGGGTCGAGCGGTGAAAATCCGTATTGAATTTCAAGTCCGTCGATATATCCATCATCATCAGAATCTAAATCGAGATGATCGGTGGCGATGTTTGCTTCCATATAATCTGATAATCCATCGCCGTCTGAATCGCGCTCTAATAATGAAACCTCTAATTTCTTTTGTGTTTCTCCAGATGGATCATAGCCATTAAAAACTTCACCTCGATCCGGCCAACCGTCTTTATCTGAATCTTTTTCTCCAGGATTTGAACCAATCACTAATTCAAAACGATCGATGAGTCCGTCACCGTCTGCGTCATTTGTTGTTGGTGTTGCATCTACTGAAAGAGGCATGAGAGCCAAAAAAACCATTATGCTAGCGCTCAACAATAGTTTGTATTTCATATCCATCTGAAATAAATGTGATTGTTCCGTTTTTTTGTGTTTCGAAATATTGTACACCTTTTTTGTTCAGTCTGTTAATAACACTTGGATGTGGATGTCCGTAGCTGTTTTCACCATAGCTGATTGCAGCGAACTCTGGATTTACCACCTCTAAAAACTTTTTCTGTGTTGACGTTTTCGAGCCGTGATGTCCTATCTTCAAAACATCAGCTTTCAAAAACTCGTCATTCTGGAGCGAAGCAATAGAATCCAGTTCCTCCTGGATTCCCGCCTTCGCGGGAATGACAACTGCGGCATGTTGCTGTAAAAGATAATCCTCAAGCGCCTTTTCCGCATCCCCTACTAATAAGAACGATGTTTCGCCATATATTACTTTCATGACGATCGATGTGTCATTTAATCCATTCTCATCCTCTACCCAATCTTTCTTTTCTTGTATGTTTCTGTCTGGATAGATTATTTCTATAGTAACTCCATCAATACTTCTTGTTTCTTTAGATTCCGCCAGTTTCAGTGGGATCTCTTGATTCTTTATTTCTCCCAAAAATTCCTTGAAGACCGGGGTTGTATGTACAACGCCAGTATACCATACTTTCTCAACAAAATATTTTTTCATCACTGTAATTAGCCCGGAAAAATGATCTGAATGTGGATGTGTGAGATATATTTCATCGATTGTATGCAATCCAAATCCGAAAATATCTGAAAGGGGCTCGCGGATGTTATCATGCGGCCCTCCATCAATCAGAATATTTTTGCCTTGTGGTGTGTGAATTAAAATTGCATCCCCCTGTCCCACATCCATCACATGCACATACAAACTCCCCTCTTCGTATGAATATGCCTCGATCCCAAATAATCCTTGCACGGCAAAAAAAGCCGATATGAGGATGATGGAAAGCAATCCTATTTTTCGTGAATCGTCCATGTGATATCTTCGATTTTAATCTCGTTTTTTTGATTTTTCGATTTTTTGTTTTTTCGAAAATACATGAAGTATACGATCGCGACATACGAAAGCACCATCAACCCTAAACCAAACTCTATTTGAATTGAGCCAAATGGAATTCTGCTGAACATTTCAATTACAAATAAAATGTATGAGAGTATGAGATATGGGATGGTTGCGGCGATGATTCCAAATGTTGGATGTATGATCCCTGCGATTAGCGCGATGAATCCTGTCGCCATTACGATCGGCATGAATGGAATTACCAAAAGATTTACAGGAAGTGCGGTGAGCGAGAGTTGTCCGAAGTGAAATATAATTAATGGGAGTGTGAAGATTATTGCGGCGAGTGTTGCGATTGCGGTTTCGCGGAGATCTAGGATGTTGTCTGGGAGCCATTGAGCTTTGTGTAATAATTTTGGCGTTAGGATGATTAACCCTAACGTGGCGACAAATGAAAGCTGAAATCCTGGATCGAATATTAAAATGAGTGGACTGTGTAGGACCATTAGTCCGGCGACATGGATTAATACGAAAACTGGTGATGTTAATCTTCCGATCATTCTGGCGAAAAGCGGAACCATTCCCATGATTGCTGCGCGGATCACAGAAGCTCCGGATCCAACGAATATCACAAATAATATTATTCCGATTATCACCGCCCACACAGCTTTTTTTCTCGGAATGAGGAGTGAGGTTAGCAAGCTTAACAAAGCGATTGTGAGAATAGTGATGTTGTATCCGGAGATTGCGAGGATGTGAGATGTTCCTGTGACTGCGAATTGTTCTTTGTATTGCTCTGGAATTCCAGCGCGCTCACCATATAAAATGCCGGCGAGAAATGATGCGTGTGGTTCGGGGAATAATTTTGTTATTGTTTCTGAAAATTTTGTTTTGAGTGTGAAGAGTGTTTTTTTGAATGATGATTTTCCGCGTGCGATAACTGCGACATTTTCTGGTCGCGCGCATTGTTGTGTGATGTTTCGAGATTGGAGATATTTGTCATATGCGAATCCATCGAATGGTTGTGGTTTTTCTAGATTGCATGTGAATCGAATTCTATCCCCCACCTCTACTGTTGGATATCGTTTCATCCACACAAGTGTTTTTTGATTATCAACTTCTACTATCACTCTTTGTGATCTTGATCGATATTCAACTTCATCTGTGATTTCTGTTTCAATTTTTTGCTGACCTTTTGTAACTTCATGTGTATCAATAACGGATACTCGTAAAAATCCACAAATTGCAGCAATTACACACATCAATAAGAATCTATCCGATGATTTTTTCAAAACAGATATCGCCATCAAACTTACAAACAGAAAGATTAGTATTACTCCTTGATCTATTTTGAATGAGCTTGCAATTCCCACTCCAACCAAAAAACTCACCACATATACTGCGGTTCGCCTCCCCTTAGAACCTAATATCAAATAAAAAAATGAGAACATCGTTCTCATTATGTCTTATTCCTTAGAACAAATCTACCCTCAATTTCTAGATGTCGAATGCGATCCTTCGCCCACAGTTCCAGCGCATGCTCATCCAGCGTGTATATATGTCCGCCAGTATTCTTATTATCAAACTCGCACGTCACAATTCCAATGAACACTAGTGTCTTCAGAAAAACATGTAACTGTATTTTTGATATTTCTTCGTCATGAGCATCCCACAGCCGTTTTGCATCTGATGGTCCACATTTGCGTAACAATCGAATGACCACTCTTTCTTTAACATTCAGACCCGGCACATTTTCCCATGGCGGGCCAAATCTATCATTATTCATGACCCCTCCTCCCACAGAGTCTCATGAAAGACTCTCACCAAAAGAACACTGCATGTAGCATGCAGTGTTCCGCTATATTTGTCAATATTTTATCCTCCAAACCATCCCTTTAGCTTACCCATAAATCCTTTTCTCTTTGGTGGATTTTTCTTGGCTTCTTCTGCTTCCTCTTCTTTCTTATATGCCTCAATATCTTCAGGCGTGAGTGCCTCGTGCATACCAGCTGGACTTTCTGAACCTGGCAGCGGACCCGTTCTCTCCACTTTTTTGACCGCAGGCATATCAACGACTGTTTTGTTTTCAGCAACTTCCTTTGCTTTTGCTTTGGCTTCTGCTAATTCCGCTTGCTCTTCAGGTGTGCGTATTCCGGCCTCGATTAATTCTTCTGGAGAAATCATCCCGGCTTTCCCTCCCTCAAATCGTTCTGCTAGTTCGGATTGTTTATCCCTTTGAGCTGCATCTGCTGCAATCATTTCTGGTGTTATTGCCGCAAACTCACCCGCCCTGTCTTCTTCTCTAATCTCTCGTGGCTGCACCCGTGACTCTTTCTTTTGTTTAAACTCATTCAAATCGACAACGTTTTCGCGAGCCTTTGCTGCATCAGCTTCTAACCCTGCCTGCTCTTCAGGTGTGCGTATTCCTGCTGCAATCAAATCCTCCGGGGAAATCATCACGCGCTTATTTGAGTCTCCCTCAAAAAGCTGATTGTCTTTAGGATTCTCTTGATCCCCTGCCTTAGACGAAGGCATTGCTTCTGGTCCCATATGAATTACTTAATTACAATGTTTACTAATTTTCCTTTTCAAGTATTTGCTTTTGCAATTCTTCTATTCTTATTTGATTGCTTACACTCTGATTTAATAACTGTTGAATCGTCTGATTACTGTTTTCAGTGGCATCTAGTTTCGTTGAATATTCTTTGTATGTGACTGAATTGAAATGAAATGAATCAACAACCAATGTGGCAACCATAATAACCAAGGTAGTTACAAAAACCAATCCAACCGCCACCAGAGTATAAAAAAATTTGTCTAATTTTTTACTAATTGCCTTGATTGGATCTGCTACTTCAATTTGAACTTCTTCATTACTCATGAGACAGTGGTTTGAGCATCCGCATAAATTCCCTTGATAATAAACAAATCCCCCTGAATATCTACCTCAAAATCATTCTCTACAAACTGCGCCAAATCAATCCCTCCAAAAGCAATCCCCTTCCCGAATGAAACTCCACTATTCAAGGTAACACCTCCCACACGCACACGTGAGCGCGGGGAAAATTTACCCGGCTCTGAACTACTTTTAAAAATTTGATTAAAGTTTATGCGTGCCATACTTATTACCTTACCACGATATTTACAAGCTTTCCTTTCACTACAATCACCTTAACGATTTCTTTTCCTTCGAGCAAGGCTGAAACTTTTTTCCCTTCCATTGCAATTTTTTCGAGATCTTTTTCAGATGCATCAGCTGGAACTTGATGTCGTTCACGAACTTTTCCATTGATTTGTACGACCAATTCTATTTCATCTTCTGCAGCCAATTTTTCATCATATTCAGGCCATGATTCTGTCATGATGAATGAGTCGTGATCGACGTGCCATAATTCTTCTGTGATATGTGGTGCAAATGGATGGAGGATTTTCAATATCATTTCCCAATCTTCTTTTGCGATGTTTTCAACTTTGTGTAATGCATTGCTCAAAATCATCATTTGTGAAATTGCGGTATTGTGGTGCATCGCCTGAATATCTTCTGTTACTTTTTTTATTGTTTGATGTAGGACTTTTTGATAGTCCTGGATTCCCGCCTTCGCGGGAATGACAACGAAAACTTTTTTCTGCATCTTCCAAATCTTCTCTAAAAATCTACTAATTCCTTTCATGGAGTCTGTAGACCATGGTTTTGAATCTGCCAGCGGCCCCATGAACATTTCATACATGCGCATTGTGTCAGCGCCATATTTTTCTATTACCTCGTCAGGATTCACAACATTTCCACGAGACTTAGACATCTTCTGATTATCCTCTCCCATGATCATTCCTTGATGTCGGATTTTCTGGAATGGCTCGCGAATATCTACTAATTTCAGATCTGCAAAAGCTTTGCAGAAAAATCTAGCGTACAAAAGATGTAGCGCTATGTGCTCTGCGCCAATTACATACAAATCTGCCGGCAACCAATACGCAACATCTTCTTTGTTAAATGGTGCCGATTCCTCGTTTGGTGAACAGTATCGTAAAAAATACCAACTTGAATCTACAAAGGTATCCATTGTTTCGTAATCTCGCCGCGCAGAACCTCCACATTTCGGACAATCAACATTTTGAAATTCTTTCGAACTTGCTAATGGTGGTTCGCCTGTTGGATTAAAATCTACATCATCTGGAAGTAGCACGGGCAAATCTTTTTCTGGTACCGGTACATCACCACATTTTTCACACCAAATTATTGGAATTGGTGCTCCCCAATATCGTTGACGCGAAACAAGCCAATCGCGCAATCGATATGTTGTTGCTGCTTTTCCAATCTTTTCTTTTTCAAGCCATTGTATAATTTTTTCTTTTGCCTCTTCGACCTTCATTCCATCAAACTCCCCAGAGTTTTTTATTGTTCCCAAAAGTGTATGACAAGTTTGGCCAATATTATCATATTTCCAGCCCAATATCATGTCGGTTTTTTTATCTGATACTTGATATTCTATTGGATGACCTACCCAATTCCCAATACCGCTACCTCTAGTAATTTGCTTAATATTTATAGAAGAATCATCAGGTAATGCTATAACTTCCTTAATAGGCAAATTATAGTATTGAGCAAAATCAAAATCCCTCCGATCATGCGCTGGAACTGCCATGATTGCGCCCGTTCCATAAGAGACCATAACATAGTCCGCAATCCACACCGGAATTTCTTTGTTGTTTGCTGGATTTATTGCGACCATCCCCTTTAGTTCAACTCCTGTTTTTTCTTTATCTAAATGCACGCGCTCCATTTCTGTTTTGTTTGATGCTTCATTTCGATAATTTTCAATCTCATCCCAGTTTGAAATTTGATCTTTCAATTGATCTACTAATTCATGTTCTGGAGCGAGTACCATATATGTTGCCCCAAATAATGTATCGGGGCGCGTCGTGAATACCTTAATCTTTCCATTATCGTCCTTTATTGCAAATTCCAGCTCCGCTCCTATAGATTTCCCAATCCAATTTTTCTGACCTTCTTTTGTTGCATCAATCCAATCCAAACCTTCAATCCCGTCCAATAATTCATCTGCATAATTTGTAATCCTGAAAAACCATTGCTCCATTGGTTTTTGTGCAACGTTATTTTTACATCGCTCACACGCTCCCTCAATTACCTGCTCGCGCGCCAAAACTGTTTTACAGCTTTCGCACCAATTCACTGGCGCATGTTTTCGATATGCCAAATCATTTTTGTATAGTTGTAAAAATAACCATTGCGTCCATTTGTAATATGATGGGTCTGATGTATTCAATTCGCGATCCCAATCATAAGAAAATCCAAACATCTGTAATTGACGTTTGAAATTTGCAATATTATCAAGCGCAACTTCTTTTGGATTTTTCCCAACTTTGATAGCGTAGTTTTCTGTGGGCAAACCAAATGCATCCCATCCCATGCAATACAACACATTTTTTCCGTTCATGCGTTGATAGCGCGCATTTATATCTTCCGCTGTATATCCTTCTGGATGCCCCACATGCAAACCAGCTGCAGATGGATATGGAAATGTTTCAAGAGAATAAAATTTCTCGTTCGCATCACCTGTTTTTGCAACGTGTAATTTTGCATCTTCCCATCTTTCCTGCCACTTTGGTTCTATTTCCTTTGGATTATATTCTTTCATACTACTTAGAACTTTCGTCTATAATTTCTTGTTGATCAGCCTGCACAATATCTTTTTGAGAGATACCTCCATCCACATAAATTGTAATCGCGAGCAATGATCCTATTGTTGCGAGCACAGCTATCATCAGGCGGCGTTTTTGTATGTGTGTCATAGTGGAGAATTGTATCGTCGGATGGATGTTTAATCAAGTGATTTTTTGTGGTAAACTATCTTTCTATGATTTCACTGTATTATCTCTTGCTAATCATCATTGGTTTTGGCGCACTTATCAAAGGAGCTGAATGGCTTATTGATGGTGCATCTTCACTTGCCGCGCGCTGGGGAATGTCTGATTTTGTGATTGGATTGACGATCGTTTCTTTTGGTACATCTGCTCCAGAATTGTTAGTTAGTTTAGTCGCATCACTTTCCGGCAATGCAGATATGGCGATTGGTAATGTTATTGGTAGTAACATTTCAAACATTCTTCTGATTTTGGGTGTAACTGCAATTGTAGCCACCAAACCATTAGCGATTCGTCATGGAACTGTTTGGAAAGAGCTTCCTTTCATGTTGCTTTCCATGATTTTGTTAGGAGTATTTGCTAATGATATTTTGATTGATGGTGGTTCTACGAGTGTGATTCGACGTTCTGAAGGTATTGCCTTATTAGGTTTCTTCGCGATTTTCATCTACTACACCTTCGGACTTGGCAAAAACGAGGAAGACGGCGCTGATCATGTAGTCAAAAAACCGATTAGCTCATCAATCATGTGGATTACAATTGGTTTGGCTGGTTTGATTATTGGTGGAAAATTATCTGTGGATTCAGCTTCTCTTCTTGCATTACAACTTGGATTTTCCGAAGCGTTTATCGCCGTGACGATTGTTGCCTTGGGAACATCGCTTCCAGAATTAGTAACTTCAATTATTGCAGCTAAAAAAGGCAAAGTTGATGTTGCTGTTGGTAATGTTGTTGGTTCAAATCTGTTTAACGTGTTTTTTGTTCTTGGAACAACGGCGACCATTACTCCTATCGCATTTAACAACGCACTACAAGCCGACTTGGCACTTGCCATCTTTGCGAGTGTACTTATCTTTATCGCGATGTTTTACGGCAAACGATTCAAGCTTGGCACCACAAAAGGCTTGCAGCTTCTTGTTTTGTATATTGCCTATATTATATTTGTCTCGATGCGGGGTTGAGGAAACCATGAGAACATTAAAACAAAAAACGGCACCGCCGTTTTTATTGTATCTACATTATTAACTCACAACTCTAGTGCTGGAAAAACCTGAAGCTCTTTAAGTTGGGCGATGTGCTCCGTCCCCAATACATCCTTCTCTTTCAAAAACTTGATTAGCAAATTCACTTTCTGATCTTCTGTTCGTAATTTTTGCGTGTACGATCCCTTCAGCTCTGCAACAGCACGATCTATGTAATCGCGATCTGGCATTCGATTTACCTTCTTATCTAAATCATCAAACTTCTTCTCCAAACTATCAACTCTTGTATTGAGTTGATCCAATGCAGGAATAACGTTCTCCGAAAGAACTTCTCCCATGGTTTCTGCCATCATTCCCTGAATCTTATTTAAATCTTTTTCCTCTAGCATATTAATTTCAGTGTATCTACTTTTTTTTGTGATGTCAAAAAAACGGCTTTGCCGTTTTTTTTCTTGTGTTCTCGTGCTCTAGAGTTCTAGTGCACTTTTGAGTTGATCTATTGATTGCGCGCCCTGAAGTGTCTCTGCTGCTTTTCCTTCTTTGAATACTATGAGTGTTGGGATTGAGAGGATTCCGTATTCTCCTGGAGTTCCTTGATTTTCGTCTACATTCATTTTTGCAATTTTGACCGGCTTACCTTCCATTTCTTTTGCGAGCTCATCCATTACTGGCAACATGCGTTGGCATGGACCGCACCATGGTGCCCAGAAATCTACCAAGACTGGAACGGAGCTTTCTAAAACTTCTGACTTGAATGTGTCGTCTGTTAATTCTAACATATTTTTAAAACGTAATGAGTAACTCGTAAAGCGTAACTCGTACAATGTGTCGCCACAGGCGACGATTTATAAATATCGCTTTGCGATACGATTTACGAGTTCCTAGTTACGAGTTACGAGTTACTTAATTCTAATTTTTTCTCCTTTCGCTCAACAGTATACCCCTCTAGGACATCATCGACAAGCACCGTCGTACGCGATTTCAAATTCATTCCAAATTCTGAACCTCCCGGAACTTCTTTTGTTTCAGATTTTCCAGATTTGAGCATTGTGATTTTTCCTTCTCCCATGAGCTCACCAGCGCGTTTTATTCGAATACTAATCTCTGGTCGAAATTTCCCTTCATTTAATCGACACCCGATAATTTGTCCTTTTTTGTCTTGTCGGAAAATTTCGAGAACTGTTGCATTTCCATGTTGTGTTTCGATGATTTCTGGTTCGAGAAGTTTTTCAAGTTCGCGCGCTACATCTGAAAGCAAATCATAAATGATTGCGGTTTCATAAATCATCAATTTTTTCTCGCGCGCAACATGCGCAGCCGTTCCCGTAGGCACCACATTAAACGCATAGAACTTTGTATTCGTCCCCTCGGCCTTGAGAATTTCTGCATCAGTAATATTCCCCAAACCTTGCGATGCGATTTTAATTCCAACTTCTTCGTGTTGAATTTTTTCCAAAGAGTTTAACACGGCCTCGAGCGATCCAAGCGTGTCGGCCTTCACCACAATAGGCAGAATCTTTTTTCCTTTTCCTTCCTCATCTTCTTCTTCGCTTTTTTGAGTTAATACTGAAGCAACTGCTTGAGATTTCAGTGTTTTCGTTTTTTTCATTTTTACCGCGTCTTTTGCATCAACATCTAAAATATCTCCCACTTCTGGTGCGTTTTGAAATCCTAAAATTCGAACAGGAGTTCCGGGCAATGCTTCTTTTATATCTTCCCCTAAATAATTTTTTAATGCTCGCACACGACCATAATTTCTACCATTCACATTGAGCGGATCTTTTTTCTTGAGTGTTCCAGTCTGCACCAATACGGTCGCAACCGAACCTTGTCCTTTATCAACTCGTGATTCAATTACTGTTCCAATCGCTCCTCTGTCAGGATTCGCGGTGATTTTCTCTGCATTTACATCTGCCACCAACAAAATCACATCCACAATCTTATCAATATTTGTTTCTTCTTTTGCAGAAATTTCTACGATTGGCACATCCCCTCCCCACTCTTCTACTAATACACCAAATTCTGATAATTCTTTTTTTACCTTGTCTGGATTTGCTTCTGCTTTATCCATTTTATTCAGGGCGACAACATACGGAAGTTTTGCGGCATGGATAATTTTGATAGCTTCTTTTGTTTGTGGTTTTACTCCATCATCTGCTGCAACCACTAAAATTGCAATATCTGCAACGCGCGCACCACGAGACCTCATAACCGTGAAGGCCTCATGCCCTGGCGTATCAATAAAAGTAACTTTCTTTCCTTGTTTTTCAATTTGATATGCACCGATGTGCTGGGTGATTCCACCAGCTTCTGTATCAATAACATTTGTTGAGCGAATCGCATCAAGCAATCGAGTTTTTCCATGATCCACATGTCCCATCACCACAATAACTGGTGGGCGTGGTTGTGTTGCTTCTTCTGATTGAAGTGCTGCTTGTAGTGCAGTTTCTTCTTCTGTTGCTTCTACATCAACTGCTCCCTGATCTTTCTTTACAACTTCATATCCTAAATCTTCTGCGATGATTTGTGCTGTATCAAAATCAATTCTCTCATTCATTGCAACCAAAATTCCGTTTTTCATTAACTCTTGCATGAGTGTCGTAACAGGCAAATTCAAAGCAGCTGCAAACTCACGCACAGTAAATACATCTGATAATTCCACTGTTCCCACTTCTTCACGACGCGCGGCGATATCTTTCATGCGTCGTTCTTTTTCTTCTTCTGCTTTTCTTCGATCTAATTCACGTTTAATCTTTGGCCATGCTCGTTGAATTTGCTGTGCGATTTTATCATCAACTTTGATTGCGCGTGCTCCAATATCAAAACCAAACTCTGGGAGAGTTTGTAGTAATACTTTTGAGTTGACGCGGAGGCGTCGTGCGAGTTCTGTGACGTTCATTAGAAAAGTATCAAGTATCTAGAATAAAGAATTAAGTATTCTTTCTATGTAGTTCGTGACAAAGTTTAGCATCCATGGTATTTTAGGTCAATCGGATAGAGCATGAAAACATGAAAACGCGAGAACGCGAGAACAAACGTGCTAAACGCGTCATTGCGAGCGTTTTAGCGTGGCAATCTTATTCCACAACTTTGCGGCTTGAGATTGCCACGCTAAAACGCTCGCAATGACAGTTCATGAAAATGTTCTCGTGATCTAGTGTTCTGGTGTTCTGGTGTTCTAGTGTTTTCATGTTCTCGTGTTCTCGTGTTCTAGTGTTCTAGTGTTCTCGTGTTTTCATGTTCTCGTGATCTAGTGTTCTCGTGTTATATTGTTTTCATGTTCTCATGTTTCTCTTAATCAACAAACCATCAAGAATTACATCGCATGACGTTATAGACCGCGTACGCCGCATTACTGGCGTGCGAAAAGTTGGTCATGCAGGTACTTTGGATCCATTTGCAACGGGATTGCTTATTGTTGCGGTTGGACGAAATTTTACGAAGAGGATTTCTGAATTTGTGAGGCTTGATAAGAAATACCGCGCGACTATTCATTTTGGTGGAACTTCTGATACACAAGATCGAACCGGCACTGTCATTCCCGCGAAGGCGGGAATCCAGCCGTCCCAGCAAAAACTCGAGGAAATTCTCAAATCATTCACAGGCCCACAAAAACAAACCCCACCAATGTACTCCGCAAAAAAAGTAGGCGGAAAAAAATTATATGAATTAGCCCGCCAAGGAAAAGTAATTGAACGCGAACCAAATGATATTGAAATTTTCTCTATCGAATTAATTTCATACGAGTGGCCGATTGCTGTAATTGATGTGCATTGTACTTCTGGAACCTACATCCGCACCCTCGCCAGCGACATCGGCGAAAAACTCGGCGCTGGCGCATATCTGGACGAACTCAAACGAACCGCAATCGGCACATATTCTCTCAAACACTCCATAGACCTCAAACGCCTATCCGCAGAAGATCTCTTAAGCTTTGAAATAAAAAAAGAGCCTTCATGAAGGCTCTACCCCTTACTCATCACTTATCGACTAATTTTCCTGATTTGATGAGCTCTTGCGTTCTCATGGTTTTCTTTGCGGCACACATTGTATGTGATGTGCAGCAGATATGCACATGATGCTGTCAACCAACATCCGAGCAAATATACTTCCTTCACCTCACCAACCGGAGGTGTTGTCAAGATAATGTATCCACCTGTCAGCACTGTTACTGCTAACAATATCGACACTAAAAATATCTGTTTTCCAAACATGTCATTCTCCTTGTGAGATGAACCTTGTTTATTTTCAAAATACCACGATGCAATATTTTGAAAAAAATAGGGAAGATCGTGCGCCTTCCCAAATCGCACTAAACCACTCTTAGTTTCGGGATTGTCGCTAACGCGAAATGAAGCTTATCTTTTCCTTGGCGTTGCGTTATAATCAGCTTTTGCCCATCCTGCTGATCAATCTCGTATGCTGACTGCTCCCATGCTTGCGCGTGTAGTTTTGCGAAAAATCGTTGTAAAACAGTATTCAAGCCGTCGTAATCCATAGCAATAGTTTTGAGCAAATTTGTTCTGAAAAACGTCTCCCAGTGAATATTTTCTGGTGTTTGAGCAGAAATCTGCATTGCCAATCCCGTGTTAATTTGACCGGCAGGAATAAACCATTCATTGAGCTCGACTTCTTCTGTAGGCTCAGTGTTACTACGCGCTGTCCACAACAACATCACCCACTGATGTACGATTTGCTCACACGCATGATCCACTTCTTCATCTTGATGCTGCTTGAATATAAGCTGTCTGGATCTGTTGATTTCATCGTCATCTATACCAGTTGCTTCGGCTGTCATTCTCATGACCGCTTGTCCAACAATCATCGAAAGCGCACGTTCTGTAGGTGTTCCTCGAGAAAGATCCGATACTTTGCTCATGTAATCCAGAAGTTTTTCGTCCCCTTCTCCACCTTTTTTTATGAGAATTTTTCTTGCATCTTCCATGAAGCGCGCGACTTCTAGGTGTAGGAGATCTTCAGGCACAAGCGATTTGAGTTCTTCTCTTTTTTCTTGATTAGGTGTATTGAGCATTTTTTCTCCCTAAGTACAATGAACTGTTTGTTTCCAGCAATAAAGCCGTCGCCATTTACCTTTCTTCCAGCAGTTTTTTAGTCCTTAGCCCCCCCCGCTGTTTGTTACCAAGTCGCATCCAAACCCCCGAACACAATACCTCACTGTATACGTTAATTTATAGCTACTGTCAAGATGAATATTCATTATTTATCCTCTTTACAAGCGCCTTATTATATGTTAAGGTTCGGGCACATTAATAAGTAATTACTGATCAGTTTCTGTAAGAGTAGATGATCTTGATGTGAATCACATGAATTTAACTCTATTTACAAGCATTTTAGCTGTCTCAAGGGGAAATAATTCATTAGCAAAGCATCTCGTAATTGAACGAGGTATTTTTGCATAGGTTCGAACAATCTCTGACCACAACGCTCTTATCTTGCTTCAACATGGAATAATGAAGTAGGAATTAGGAATAAGGTATTCAGTAGTGTTTGCTCGCTGTCATTCCCGCACTGCCTCTGCGTCGCCAGCATAAACCTTCGGG
>NZCD01000045.1 GCA_002688135.1 Parcubacteria group bacterium | reverse complement strand
TAATAAACAACAACAAAACCATCAATGCAGAAATCATAGATTGCTCTGAACCAGAAAACGCCACGAACATCGGAGGCACTGCCGCAATCACCGGACCAAGATAAGGCACAACCTCCATAATTGCAGCAAACAACGCCAATAGAAGCGCATACTCAACTCCCAAAATTAACAATCCAATATAAACCAACACTCCAACCAACAGCGATAAAACTAGCTGCCCACGCAACCAATATCCTAATTTATATCGAATGCGAGCAATCAGTTGCGAAATGTATGGTCGATAATGATCCGGAGCTACTGCTTTAAAAAACTGCTTAGCCACATCTTCTTGCACAACAAGATAGTAAGTTAAAACAATCACAAGAATAATTGAAAATACACTCTGAAACAATCCAGTCACCGTAGAAAAAATTCCTGTCGCAGCCATCGCGATATCCGGCTCAAACGAATGTGCACTCGCAGTGATCTGATCTAAAATTCCCATCTGCGAAGCAAAATCCTTCAACACAACCGCGCCGCTCAAAAACCGATCCCACAATGCACCAAAATTTTCAGATAAACTTAAGCCCTCCGATAAAATAATTGGCATCAACATCGTCATCAGCATTGCAATAATCCCAAACAATCCCAAAACCACAAACAACACAGCCAATCCACGTGGAATACGATGCTTAGACAACCAATTTGCAAATGGCTCAATCAACGCAGCAAACAACAACGCAACAAAAAACAAAAACAGAATATCTCGGACAAACCATAAAAACCACAACAGCAAACCAAAAAAAACAATCTTCAACAAAGATTTCGTTGAAATCGTGATGAGTTGTTCGTGGTAATGACTCATACCTCCTTAAATCTCCAGAGGAGTCGATAGACTGTCATCCCGTAGTCGTACGGGATCCATCATAATTATAACACAAAATCTTGATAAACGCTGAAAAAATGTGTAGCATAAACGCATGAAGAAAATTTCGAACAAAAAAGTCTATCATGAGTACGAAATCCTCGACACATTCGAGGCAGGTCTTGTGCTACTCGGACATGAAGTAAAATCGATCAAAGGCGGACAAATGCATTTAAAAGGTGCATATGTCATTTTACAAAAGAAAGAGGTATTTCTAGTTGCAGCTCACGTCGCACCATATAAAAAAGCATCCAACATAGATGATTACGATCCATACCGAACTAGAAAATTATTACTCAACAAAAAAGAAATCGATAAATTATTCAAAACAAAGTCGATTAAGGGATTGACAATCGTCCCACTTTCAGTGTATACAAAGAAAGGAAAGATTAAGGTTGAAATAGGAATCGCGCGCGGAAAAACACAGGCTGACAAACGAGCGACTGTTAAAAAACGGGAACTTGATCGCGAGTCACGTCGGCATTTGATGAACTGACACTTCTAGAAATGAATTTGAAAATTGGTAATTGAAAATTGAAAATTGCGAATTTATTCGCCTTTGGGGATGCCAGGCTTCGATTTTATCCAAGCTATATATGTGCAACCTGGGTGTGCGTGAACATCCAGAAACAAATTGCGCGATACCATAACTGGAAATGTTATGAGTCGAGTGGAAAACGCTGTAGCGAAAGCTTTCGGCGCACAAAAACTCGCAACCGTTGTTGCCTAAAAGTGCAACTACCATCCGTCCGTGTGTACCCGGCATTCGGGACGCGGGTGTTATACTCCGGGAGTAGGCTAAGTGGATACTCTGACATTTATCCGAAACTCATCAGAGAGTAGATGATTACTTTTTATTCGATTTCTATGTATTCATCGAAACAACAAATCGAATTATGGTTGTAGAGCATACGTAACACTGAGTAAAAGACGCGGGTTCGACTCCCGCCATCTCCACCACGCAAGAAACTCCTTAACGGGAGTTTTTTGCTTTTATTACTGCATTTTCTAACTGACGTGAGTTTGCTTGTTTTGCCAATTGAAATACAACAACAAAAACACTGGCATAAACCAGTGTTTTTTATTTCACACACGTACTGCCCATCCACTGCCCAAAATGTGAGAATTAATAAAGGTTAATTTGTAAATTTCAAGCTCTTAATCATGTTTTCCATCATTTCTTTTTCATTTGAGTCTAGTGAGCAGAGACCCTGAAAATGGTAGGTTACCTGAGGTCCATTTACTATAAGTGATTCGCTTCCACACAGCCCATCACCATCACTCATATGCAAAACATCATGTTCACCTACTTTGTACACCTCAGCCGCAGCACCAAAATTAAAAGAAGAATTGTTCATGCGATCCAAATATTCTTTCATTTTTTCTTGTAATGTCTGGGTTCTATCTGAAATCATAACCATGTACGGCCTTACAACACCACCCCCTTCAAAACAGCCAGGCGGCCCAAATGATAACGTTGGATACTTGACGCCCTCATCTTGTTTGTCATATGCCTTAACCCAGTAATCGTCTGAGCCCCAGGAAGGATCATATGGAAAATCTAGTTTTTCAATCCCTATTGTCTGTAAATTATTAGCCGCAAGTCGTACGTTAAAAAACCCAGTACTTTCGTCTTGTTTTAGGTAACTGCAAATTTCTGGAGTTTTATCATCCAACATCTGTATTGTGGCATACGTCCTTTCCTCACCGAAGGCTATCTTTTCCGCTTTGGTAGATTCAACATTACCAGTTAAATGCATCGCATCTCTCAGCTTCGCATATTCAGGATAGGTGAAACCTTTCAAGGGATCAGACTCATCTATCTCCTCATCTTCTTCATCTTCTACCACCTCTTGCTCTTTCTTAACCTCATCTACAACTTCTTTTTTATCCTCTTCAGACTCATCTATCTCCTCATCTTCTTCATCTTCTACCACCTCTTGCTCTTTCTTAACCTCATCTACAACTTCTTTTTTATCCTCTATTGTTTTCTTAGATACTTCTTCTGTTGTTTCTGTTATATCCTCCCCAAAAAGAAACGCCATCTTTTCTGAAAATAAATCTTTATCAAACACATATGCTCCCGCCAAAAACAAAACATCAACAGCTACCAGAGTAATAATAAGTGCCTTCAAGCTGAATCCTCCAGCTCCATTTATTTGTGGCTCGTTCATATGTATCAATTATGTTATACTTTATTTGATTATAACATATTTTAATTATTTTTTCATATGAGTGATACACGCAGCATCCCTGTGAAGGAAGCGCTCAACGCAGGATGGGCACTTACTAAAAAGCACTTTGGTGTTTTGTTGGCTACTATAATCATACTTGCTATTCCTGTTGGTGTTTCAGCTTATATATATCTTCGCCCATTTACAGGCAGCATTTATGTTGATTTTCTCTCAGTGCTGTTATTCCTCTATTTGCTTGGCGGATCAGCAAAACTTTCATTAGCTGCGGTTCGTGGACAGAATCCTTCACTGGGCAACTTATTCTCGTTATCACCATTAGCATACCTGAATCTCATATTGTTTCTTATTTTATACTTTATTCTCATTCCCATAGGATTCTTCCTGCTTGTTATTCCTGGTTTCATTGTCTTACTCATGTTCTTTTTCGGATCTTACTTTATTGTAGATAAACAATCTGGATTCTTATCTTCATTCGGACAAAGCAAGCGGCTTACTGCTGGTCGCAAGGGAACGCTGTTTTCATGGCTAATAGTACAGACATTATTGCTAACACTTGCTGCAATTCCATTTGGACTCGGACTGCTTGTTTTTGGACCGATTATATTTCTTGCGAATGCATACATTTACGACACACTCACAAAAAGAGATGGAATCAAATAAGTTTATAAAACAAAAATCGCTTCTTTCAAAGCGGTTTTTTATTCGTCCTACTTTCGAGATATACATACAAACGCTTACCCCTCACAAACGCACTGCCCATCCACTGCCCAAAATGTGAGGATTAATGATAACTGATGAGAATGATGATAACGCATGAGAATGAAGAAAACACAAAGATTTCAACACAATCAATCCGATTTCACCAAACTTACATTAGTATCAATTACCATGTCTGGCGGGTTCGACTCCCGCCATCTCCATATCTAGAAGCCACCTGATGAGGGTGGCTTTTTGATCGCACGAGCCGAACCTTAACTTATATATTAGGTCCCGTCTTGCTTTCTAGAAGATCGCAATGGCACAGTGGTTTTTGTTTATCACATGAAACAAAACATTAGACAATTCGTTTTACTAAAATAGGCGTAATGGTTGACAAACAGGGGTTTTTCTGTTAGTCTCGATAGGTTATAGTGGATATATAGAAACACAGGTCATTTACAAAAAAACTGAATAAAGGAGGGCTGGCATGTCCAACTTAGTCGGATCAGTCATTGCGAGAAAATATCGCATCGACAAAAAGATCGGCGAAGGTGGGATGGGGACGATTTATCAGGCCCACCACCTCACGCTTGAGACGACAGTTGCAGTAAAAGTTTTGCATGAGCATCTCATCGCAAAACCAGATCTTGCAAAACGTTTTCACCGCGAAGCGAAAGCAGTGAGCCAATTGCATCACGAGCACATCATACAAGTGCTGGATTTTGGCAAAACTGAAGATGGAATTTTTTTCATGGTGATGGAATTCATCAAAGGCCAACCGCTCGATCAAATTATTGTTGATGCGGGACGTCTTGGTGAGTTAGCGATTATCAAACTCGCTATTCAGATTTGTGACGCACTCGATGAGGCACACGCAAAAGGTGTGGTGCATCGAGATCTCAAACCTGAAAACATCATGGTGCAAAAACGACGCACGAACCCAATGTTCGTGAAAGTTGTTGATTTCGGAATCGCAAAATTGCTCGATCCGGAAACCGGCGCTCAGCGTGGAACAAAACTCACGATGGACGGACTGGTTTGCGGAACTCCGGAATACATTTCACCAGAACAAGCCACAGTTAAACCGCTGGATGGCAGAAGTGACTTATATTCGCTCGGTGTGATGATGTATGAATTGGTATCAAATAATCTACCATTCATCGCTGGATCACCACTTGAAATCGCAACAATGCACGTCATGATGAAACCAAAGTCGCTAAGCGAGTACGATGATGTTTCGATTATGCCAGAGTTGGAAGAATTAATTCTACAACTCATGCACAAAGACCCAGCAAAGCGACCACAAGAAGCACACGAAGTTGCTACACGACTTCGTCAAATGCAGGTTGCAATTGAAGCAAAGCTGTTGGCAGAACGAACCGATACAGCGGTAATGGCACGTCATATAACACCAACAAACTCAACCGCATTGTCTCCACCAGGACATCAATTACCAACAATGCGCACTGCAGCAAAAACATCGATCGTGAGGTTAACACCAACACGGTTAATGAAAGCAGACGAAAATAAAAGTCGTGCAACTGGCATTAGTATGGATAGCCTAAATCAGATTCATTCATACAAGCGAGTAATTGGAATAATGTCGGCTGCAGCAGTTGCAATGGTGATTGCTCTCATTACATTGTGGCCAAGCAGCGACACGAATGACAAAAATAACGCACAAGCTGCACCACAAGCTAAAACGCTAAGCACAACTAATAACGCACCAGAGTTGAGCACCGAAACAGTCGTTGAAAAACCACAGCCGGCAGTGTCTGCTGCAGCTATCACAAAAATGGTGAATCGAGATGTAAGAGTGCAAGACGAAGAATCACATCAATCTCGTCGCTCACTACACACAGAAATTCCCATCTACGCGAAGCCTGAACCAGCAGCACAATCTGAACCTGTAAAACGAACCTCCTTCTACACTTTGCTCAAACAAGCTGAACAAGCAAAAGCAAATGGAAATTGGAAACGCGTAGCACGCTTGTTGAAACGCGCACTAAAACAAAGACGATCAACAAAGCTTTATAAGCAAATTGGTCGTGCATACATGAAAAGTGGCAACACAAAAAACGCATGTCGCTACTTCAGAAAATACATAAACGCACACCCACGCGGTGTAAAGCGTGAATCTGCTACTGATCGCATTGCTTCCTACCTTGGACAATGTGGATAGCATAACGCCCCGACACAGTCGGGGTT
>NZCD01000044.1 GCA_002688135.1 Parcubacteria group bacterium | reverse complement strand
TCTATTAATGCCGAGTTGAATATAGCTAGAGAGCTATCAAAATCGCCGTCCCTGAACACACTCCAGGCTTCTTCAACACGTTCAACCAATTCCCCACCGCCGTAAAAGGACATGGGGTCATCCGCTTCGCAACTGAGAACGAAGATCATCATGATCATTCCGGTAATTTTAATAATTCTTTTCATTTATCTACCTTAGCAGAATCATTTTTCTTGTATTCGAAAAAGTGCCTGTCCTGAGAGAGTAAAAATAAATTCCACTCGCTACCCTATTCCCAAATCTATTCCTACCGTTCCAAACAATGGAATACTTTCCTGGCGACAGGCTTTTATCAACCAGTCTGGTCACTTCCCTACCGAGGAGATCATAAACCACGAGATTAGTGGGCACCTGCTCCAGACCTGTAGTATTGTACGGGATATCGTATTCAATAATGGTCTGCGGGTTAAACGGATTTGGATAATTCTGTCTTAGGGTAAATTCCTCGGGCAACACCATGGGCGATCTCTCTGCCCCCTGTTTCAGAACATATGTTCCAGGTTTGTCAATGAGACACCATATCTTTTGCTCCGATATCAGCACAAAGGTGGGAATATACTCCCAGTCTCCATCGGTTAAGCGGTAATAACCGGGTGTAACTTCAATCCAGCTCAATAAAGAATCTGATTGGACACCAAAAGCAACATTCTGTTGATAGTGATTTCCCATGGTAGAAATATTGAACATGCTGATGAGATTTTCTTCCGGATCGTCTGAAACTTCCTGACGGATATACTGAAATCCGTAATGATCCGGCATAGCAATCAGGTAATCATCTTCTGAAAAAGCATATTCAGGTATATCCATAAACACACCGCTCTTGCCTAATGAAATATTTTGCGCCAGCTTTGCAAGAATTGGTTGGATTGTGAAATTATAAGTGGTATCGCTGGGATTTTCGTATAAATCTTCAGCAGAAACCTGGAGGGTTAAAGTTCCCGTAATATCTATACTGGAATTAGCGAAATATGGAGCTGATTCCAGATTTGTATTGGTACCCATTCCCAATGTGTCTATTGGAGAATCGCCATCTTTAATCTCAACTCTGAAGGACTCTTCAAGAATGACCTCTGACTGGAAGAGATAAAACTGCATGAATCCCGGTGCAATCGTGTTGTGCATAATTCCAATTTCGAAGGTTGGTTCAATCTTATCCATCACTAACAATGTGTCTGTGATATTCGTAGGCTCTCCAGGTTCACTTGGATCCACTTCTGTTGCTGTTATCATTATTCCAGCTTCTCCGACAAACTGGGTCAATTCATCTCCATTTAAAATATGTGAGCCAAACGTCAGTACGAACTTGTTTTGTTCATTTATATCAGCGATAAGGAATTCAGATGGATTAAGAACCTCTAAATTATACTCAAGTCCATCATCTTCTATATCAAAAAAGATTGTGTCCAAACGGGCAACATCAATTGTACTACCCGTGTTATGAAATACTAATAGATCCTCGATTGGTGTTCTAATAGTCACTGGATCATTCACCGGGTTCACTGTTAATTCAAATTCACGACTAGTCTCCCAATTTACCGTGCCACCATCATCGGCTTTTATGGTGAATGTCTTTGATCCTGACAAGTTAGCAACTGAAGATATCCTGACTTGTCCTGTCGAATCATTTATGCTTACATCTACCCAAGATACTGAGTCCAACACACTCAAACTGTAAGAAGATAAATCATCTTCTGCATCAAAATAATCTTCAATTGTAATTGTGATTTCATCTTCAAAATCTTCTAATAAACTAATTTCCGTCTCACTCAAACTGAATACGGGAGCATCATTGACACTCCTAATTTCCAGGAGAAAATCATCAGAGTGACTACCTCCGTGTTGGTCATTCGCAACAACTGTAAAGGTGCCTTCACCACTACTATCTGGAACTGATGTTATACTTACTGTACCGCTCAAAGAATCAATGTTAATATTCATCCAAGTAACCGATTCAGGATTTATAGAGAATATAGAAGAATCCCCATCATCATCATGATAATCTTTCACAATTATTATAGTATCACCAGAAAAATCTTCACCCAAATAAGCAGGTGGATTGCCCATATAAAAGTATGGGGGATCATTCGTATTCACAACCGTGATGGTAAATGACTGCTCTACTGTAAAGTCACTATCCCCAGCACCATCAGAAACAGTCACTGTAACGTCATGAACACCCACATCTCCATTCTCAGGAGTTCCAGAAATTGTTGAATCCCCATCAAATGTTAACCAACCTGTCGAATCTGTGTAAGAAAATGTCAAAAGATCATCCACATCCTCAGCTGTCATTGTGTAGCTGTAGAATGAGTCCTCCAGTACAAGTTCTTCCGGAGTGCTGGTGAACCATGGTGCATCATTCACAGGGGTCACTTCTACTTCCAAATTAAATGTGTTACTCAGACTATCAACTGCTTCTCCATCATCCACATAAACCGGAACTGTTAACCATCCAAAGTAGTTAGTATCTGGGTTTACTGTTGTCCCTTCAACTGTGTAATTATCACCATCTAAAACCGTCAATGTGAAATCATCAGGATACGTACTGTAACCAATATCGATGTCATCATCCGTTACAATCAGATCTGATAATGTAATCTCCAACGGGGTATCTTCTAATGTTATCAAAGAATCTTGATCTACAATAACCGGTGCATCATTTGTATTTATGACCGTAATGGTAAAAGAATCTACTACCGTCGTGACACCATCGGAAACTGTCACCCAAACGTCATGGTTACCCACATCTCCATTCTCAGGAATTCCAGAAATTGTTGAATCTTCATCGAATGTTAACCAATTCGGCAATATGGATGCTGCAAAGGTCAAGATGTCTCCATGCATAATGTCATCATCTTCAACTGTCATTGCGTAGCTGTACAATGAGTCCTCAGTTGCTTCTGTAACTGGTTCACTGGTGAATTCAGGTGCATCATTGGTGTTTGCTACATCGATTGTAAATATCTGCCTATCATATACACCAGAGGAGTCAGTTACCTTCAAAAATACATTGTATGAACCGACATTATCGTTTTCTGGGGTTCCACCAAGATTGGCGGTCCCATCACCATTGTCATATAATTGAAGCCAAGATTCAATATTATATTCATAATATTCTCCATTAAAAAGGACTGAATCCAGTGTTATAGAAAGTTCATCATCATCATCTATATCCATTGACGTAATCTGGTAAATATATTCTGTATCTTCATTAATATTTGAAAAAGGAGGATCACTGGTGAACTGGGGAGCATCATTCATCGGTGTTACAATTACAGCAACACTATCTTCAGAAAGGGCCCTACCTTGATTATCGTTTACCGTAAATGTCAGTGTCTCTGTACCATTCCAATCCTGCTCTGCTCCAAATGTCACTTCAAAACTATCAATTAATACCGTAATATTTACAGTATCTGACACCGTCAAGATCAAACCGTCCTGATCAATATCATCCACATAATCACTGAAATCCTCTTCAGAACTCCCATCTTCAGAAAATGTGAAACCATCAGCAGGCAAATCAATCGTCGGGGCATCGTTCACCGGGGTCACAGTAATGGTCATCGTGGCTTGATCATTTCCACCTGCTGCATCAGCCAATTCATAGCTGAAGCTGTCCGTTCCGTACCAATCTGCATTCGGTGTATAATCCCACGAACCGTCAACATTTAAGTTAAGAACACCGTGCGAAGTGCTATCCACAAGACTCACGCTCAAATCAAAATATTCATCTGGATCATTAAAGTTTGCATCCAGGTCACTATCATTATTCATGACATTTCCGCTTACACTTCCGTCCTCATTAACTTCGGCCAGATCATCTTCAGCAACTGGAGGATCATTCACAGGATCAATATAAATTAAAATGGCAGTCGTGTCGAAGTATTGGTCATCAAATGCTGATAGAGTTAAAATGATCGGCTCAACTACATTATAATGTTCTACCAGCGTTGTTAGTATTAAATCACTTCCATCAAAATCTGCACCCAAATGATCAGGGTCAGAATTATCAATAACTTCAAATGAAAGCGAATTATCCGGAGTTTCATCAGAGATATAACCAGAAATATCTACAACATTATCTTCACTGTCTTCATCAATACTCTGATCCGGAATATCAGACCACTCAGGAGGTGTATTTGTTGCGCAGATTATAACAAGGTTTGAATTAATGGGCTCACCTAACAATTCTCCATCACTAGGCTCAACAGTTGCATACCACACTTCATCACAGAAAGTAAATTCACTTGGAATTGTGTCATTGTTTTCAAACTGTACCTGTTCTTCAAAGGGCAAATCCATCGAATCTGCCTTAAACCAATTGAGCATCGTACCTGATTCAGTAGAATCCTCAACATCATAATATTCATAACTCAGCACTAAATCATCATAAAGGGTTGGGGGGGGATCGTAGGGCCTTATTATTACGTCTATTGCCTCCGGAGCATCATTCACCGGAACGATATATACATCAATGTCAGTCGTGGCTGTGTAGTCGGTATCAAACGCTGTCAAGGTCAGAATAATGGGCTCAAGTGTGTTATAATGTTCTAAAAGTATTGTTAGTATTAAATTACTTCCATCAAAATCTGCACCCAAATGATCTGCGTCTGAATTCGCTTCCACGGTGAAGGTTATTTCGGACAAATCTTGTTCTCCATCTTCAATATAGCCTGCCATGCTTAGGGTGTCTCCACTATCTTCATCAATATACCGATCCGGAATATCAAACCACACGGGAGGCTCATTATCACCACATATCTCAACACTGTTTGATGCAACTAATTCACCATAATCTTCTCCATCATAAGGAATTATCTCCGCATACCAGAATTCATCGCAAGAAGTAAATTCAGCTAGGATTGTGTCATTATTTGCAAATTGTGTTTGTTCATCATATGCTATTGTTGAATCCATTGTCATAAACCATCTGATCACAGTTCCAAATTCACTATCCTCATCCACATCAGCAAATGTGTAATCAAGAATAAGATTGTCACTTAACCCAGGTTCAGATGGATCAATTGCAACGTCAGACACTTCCGGAGGATCATTCACATTGATCACAGTGAGAACAAAAATTTCCTCACTGCTCAAACCACCATCATCTGTTACCATTACGGAAATATTCACATTTCCATAGAAATTTAAAGCAGGTGTCATGGTTAACTGGTCACCTTCTAGGGAAACTGCTACATCATCCGGATTGGAGCTCAATGCATCACTATACGACAGAATATTCTCATCTTCCGGACCTGTACCGGTATCAACGTCCGTTCCTGAAACAGTAATTGTCAAGGGAACCTCTTCATCCGTTTCCTGATCATCAATAACCAATTCCGGTGCATCATTCACTGGATAAATGGTAATGGTAACCGTATCATAATTGGATTGAGCATACCCATCAAATGCTTTATAGATAAATTCATCTATGCCAAAATAATGCTCATCCGGATAATATTGGAAAAGTCCGTTAAAGAAGTTATCAACATTTATTTGTTCAGAAACTGAATCGCTGGAAAATAACGTGCCATGGGATACATTGCTTATCAATTTTGCAGATAATGTTTGATCCGGATCAGCATCAGTATCATTTGTCAACACTCCCAGGGAATCAAGGACAGCAAGCGGATCATCCTCAGTCATGGCATAACTTTCATTAAAGGCGATTGGTGGATCATTTACAGGTGTTATTATTATTGTAACGGTGGCTACTACTGAATATTCTCCCTGATCATCCACCGCTCTATAAATAAACTCATCAAAACCGGAATAATCAAGCTCTGGCGTATAGGTAAATGATCCGTCGGGATCAAAGTCTAATATCCCATGGTCTACATCATCAACTAATACAGCGATCGATGGTGGATTCCCTCCTTCAGGATCGATATCATTATCTAAGACGCCTACATAAACCTCGCCAGGAACAATTAATCCAACTTCTTCTTCAGTAGTATATTCATCAGAAACCACATCCGGAGGGTCGTTCACCGGGGTGACTGCTACCGTCAAATTAAATGGGACACTCTCGCTATAATGGAGCTCACCGTCATCTACGTAAACAGAAACTGTCAAATCTTCATTGTAATTTAAGTCAGGTGTTACCGTTGTACCGTCAAATGTATAATGCTCACCAGGCAATACTGTCAATGTGAAACCTTCAGGATATACATTATCAGGATCAGTCACAATAAGATCAAGCAGTGTAATTGTTATTGGAGTATCTTCTAATGTTATCAAAGAATCTTGATCTACAATAACCGGTGCATCATTGACTGGATCAACCGTTGCCGTAAACTGATCACTAGAACTCCCTTCCCCATCCGTAACGGTTAAAATCACAACAGCTTCTCCAAACTGGTTATCTGCAGGTGCCAGTGTAACCGTACGATCGATATTTGGTAAAGCTGTCTCCGGGTCAACCGTGATGGAGCCCTCAGGAAATAATAACGCATTATCTGTAACTATACTCACTGTCAGGCTGTCATTAGGATCCGAGTCCATAACCGTCAAATAAAATGCTTCCAGGTTATCCTCATCAAAAACCTGATCATTTACAGTTCCAAAATAGGGAACCGCGTTGATTAATTTAACTGTTAATTCATAGGTCATATCATTGCCCTGAGAACTACTATCTTCTGCCAAAACCTTAACAGTGTAGGGCTCTGAACTCACATCTCCAATCCCTGGCGTCCAGGTAATGACCCCAGTCAATGGATCTATCAGCATTCCCTCCGGTGAAAACTCACCATATACGAGCTCAAACGTAAAATCATCTCCCTCTGGATCCATGGCCACTACAGTGATACTATATGCTTCTTCTGCTACTGTAGAATGGGCACTAATAGGAGTGATTACAGGTGGATCAGGAACTGAGGCCACTGTGAGCAACACCTGCTCAGTGACAGTTTCACTGCCATCTGCAACCGAAATCATTACAATAGCTGATCCATGTTGGTTGGCCGCTGGACTGAATACAATTTCTCTTGGCACTCCGCTCAAACCAGTTACCGGATCAATCGCAATAGAATCTTCCGGGAAAAGGGCAGGATTATCAGTGCTGACAGAAAGAGTTAGAAAATCCTGAGGGTCTGCATCTGACAGTGTAATATTGAGCGTAACGGGTACATCCTCAATCCCATCCATTCCTCCACCTCCAGGAAGTCCTGTGATAGTTGGCAGATCATTGACATCCAATATTGTGAGATCAAAATATATTGTGTCCGAATCTGAATTATTTGTTTCACCATCATCAGCAAAAACCCAAATGGTAGCAACACCAACAGCATTCGGGGCAGGGGTGAGTATAAGCACATCATCAGTAAGTATATTATTAACAGTATTAAGGTTAACTATGCCTTCATTTTCCGATTTAGCCCAGATAGTCATATCCCCATAATCATTGTCCACATCGGTCACATTCAAGGTTATCTGAAGTGTATGATCTTCCCATGTTTCCTGTTCTCCAATGTCCGCAACAACCGGAGCATCGTTCACGTTATTTACAGTGAACGTTAAATCTCTTGATGCTTTCGCGGAATCATCATCCATAACCTCTAATATAATAGAAGTTGTGCCAAACTGATCTGATGCGGGGCTCAGGGTAACTGTTACTGTGTCGCCGGACACAAAGGGGCCTGCTGGCTCAATGAGGATCGAATCAGCGGGAACCAAAATCGTATCCAGACTGGTTACCGTTAAACTCAGAGTATCATCATCTGCATCCACGTCCTGCGGAACAAACTGGAACGTTGTTTCTGTATCTTCATTTATTGCATCAATATATGGAGCCCCGCCTATAGTTGGCGCATCATTTACATTCTCTACAGTTAACAGAAAATCCACCGTATCTGATGCTGAAGCATCTGACACAATAACAGAAATTGTTTGACCACCCACATCTTCATTTAAGGGTGTACCACTGAGTGTGACACCTTCAAGACTCAACCAATCGGGAGCGGATAATGCTGAAAAAGTGAATTCATCCCCTTCAACATCATCTGCACTTAAAACGAGACTGAATATTTCATCCTCAAAGGTTATCTGATCCTCAATTGACGTCATTTCCGGGCCATCATTCACCGGTGTAACAATCACATTGAAGGATTCAGATATTTGTGCATTTTCACCCCCATCTTCCGTGGCAGTTACGGTAATGGTTGCTGTACCGCTGTAATTTGGATTAGGTATTACTGATAAAGTGTCATTTTCCCAACTGGTTACAAAATTGGCATTGTTGGACGCATGGGACAAAGTCAATGAATTATCCGCATCAATAGCTTCAACATTCAAAATAAGTGACCCATCTTCCACAATAGTTGTGTCCCCGACAGCACTTATGGTTGGCATATCATTGACTGCATTTACAGTAATTGATATGGTGGCTTCTCCAGATTCACTCTCAGGATTGTCTGGATTATTAACAATAAATTTTATTGTGTCTGTTACACTAAAGTCAAGTTCAGGTGTATATATAAGTGTCCAATGTGCAAGCTTATCAACACCGTTCTCTATTAGTACAAACTCATTATCTAAGGCTCCATTAAAAGGCTGCTGTGTAATCGTTACAGATGCATTTTCAGAAAATGCATTATCAGCATCAAAGCCTACAAATGAAATGGTTTTGGCAATGTCTTCCGTCACTTCCACTTCGTCAGTAAAAGCAAGAGGAGCACCCCTCCCGGCAAACACAGTACCTCCGGGGATATTGAAAGTGATCAATCCCAGGGAAGATTCGGAGATTTCATCTATAGCCTTGTACAGAATAAAGTCCTGATCTGACGTGTTGGTACCCATCGAATACGTAAAGCTTCCATCTTCATTCTCTGCAACAGAACCTCCAAAAAATGTTCCATTATCTATTGGTACAAAGCTTATGGCAAGAACGACATCATCCACATCATCCGCATCTAAACTGAATGAAAATAAATCGGCGACATCCTCAAAGGTAGTATCCATGACTACTGGCGGATCATTAACGTCATTCACCGTAATCAAAACTGTCCCAATGTTAGAATCATCATCTGTGCCATCACGGGCCGTGTATGTAAAGGAATCAGAACCGTTAAAGTTATTAGACGGCTCATATGTCACTGTATTTCCAATAAGCAATGTCAGTGACCCATTTTCAACAGAATCGTCAATAGTGAAAGTTAACTCATGTCCATCTGCATCATAGCCCTGGAGGAGAATCTCAGTGCTGCCATCTTCCATAACGCTCCAATCAAAGCTGGTAACAACGGGAGCATCATTCTGGGAGGACACCAAAACTGAAATATTAACCTGATTGGAAGATAAACCGCCATCAATCTCTGTCGCTTGGACAACCATATTATCATTGCCAGAATCGTCTGGGTCTGGAAAGTCTGGGGATGGTGTGTATGTTAAGACAAAACCGGTATCAGTGGCTGTTGTGTTATAAGTCCCATGGAATGGCCCCGAAACTACAGTAATCCCCACAGGGTCGTCTTCTACATCAGATACAGTAATGGGAATATCCAAACCACCCGTATCCTCATCAATTTGAAATCCAAATTGAGTTGTGTCGATAACTGTTAATTCAGGAGCATCGTTCACTGGGGTAACGGTGACAACAACTTCATCTGTTATAGAATATTGGCCATCATCAGCAGTAAAAGTGAGAGTTGCAGTTCCACTTGAATCTGCGATTAATGTTATAGTTACAGCATGAACTAAATCCTCAATTGCCACCGTCAAAAGGTCTACATTATCATTGGTAACAGAGAATTCCAATTCGCTGTCTACATCCTGGAATACAGCGTCAAGGTCTGCCAAAGTAAAGGATGGAGTGTCTTCATCCACACTTATATCACCAATAGGACTGGCAACAACGGGAGGATCATTCACAGCGGTAATAGTCAGTGCCAGGGTATCAGAATCAGTGAGAATTGAATCGCTGACAATGACAGTAAGAACCGCGCTGCCGAAATAATCTGGTTCAGGAATGATAGTTAATAAATTATCAGCAATGGAAACAGTCACAGCTTCATTGTCACTCATTGCGCTGAAAACCAATTCAGGATTATCTACATCAGATGCAGTTAATACAATGGTGGTATCACTGTCTTCTGCTATCGTCTGAAAATCGACGATTGGATCTAAAGTAGGAGCATCGTTCACCGGTATGATCGTTATTGATACCTGTGCCACATCTGAAGTATCCTGACCATCATGTACACGATAGGTAAAACTGTCTAAGCCAGATGAGTCCGGGTCCGGAATATATGTGTACTGTTCTAAAGCTCTGCTGGATGTCAATGTCAGCGTTCCCAGAACTGTCGAATCCACTATGATAAATTCAAGGCTTTCATCCGGTGTATCTTCATCATGCCCTACTACAGTGATGGAAACTGTATCATCCTCCACCATATCCAACTCAAATGATACTGCAACAGGAATATCATTTACAGGTGTTACATCAATGGTTATGAGCACCTGATCAGAAGACAAACCACTTTCCACCTCCGTGGCCTGTAAAACAATATTATCAGATCCATTGAAGCCTGGTGAAGGTTCATATTGAATAGTATCATTGATAACTATCGCATCTCCATGCTGTGGAGCACCTACAATCTCAATCACCACAGGATCATCTTCAGCATCGGTCACCACCACTGGGATATCCAATGGCGTGTCCTCCGCTGTTGACGTATCAGCTATTGCCACCACAAGCACCGGAGCAGTATTTACCGGATCAATGGTTATTGACACTAAAGCCAAATTTGAATACAATTCTCCATCAAATACACGGTAAGTAAAACTGTCTTCACCATTGTAGAAAGTCTCTGGACTATAGGTATAGGTTGCTAACGCCCTGTTAGAGGTCAAATTTCCATGAGATGGGGAATCCACAATCTCAAAAGTAAGGCTCGTATCCGGTGTGTCTTCGTCATAACCCACAAGTGTCAATATAATATCAGTATTTTCCACCATTTCGATGGCAAATGACACTGCCACCGGCGGATTGTTAACGGCATTAACCACTATTGTTACGCTGGTAACGTTGGAATAAAACTCCCCATCAGATACTTTATATGAGAAGATATCTATTCCTACGAAACCCGGATTGGGATAATAAGTAAATGATCCTCCATTATCATTATTGAAACTTATCGTTCCCCCGTTTGAAACAGTGTCTATCGGCATAACTGTTAATGCGTCACTTTCAACATCTATGTCATTAATGAGAACTCCATTCCCCACCCCAATCACAAGGTCTTCATCTTCATTAGCTTCGTAAAAGTCCTCTACAGCAAACGGTGGATCGTTCACCGGAATGATATTCAGCATAACCGTCGCCAAGCCTTCAGAATACAATTCTCCGTCAGAAACACGGTAAGTAAATTGATCCGATCCAGAATAATTGTTATCCGGGGTATAATTATAAACATCAATTGCCCTGCCCTGCTGTTCCAAGGCACCGTGAGCTGGATAATCAACAATATAAAAAGTCATTTCCTCATCATCGCTGTCAATATCTGTGGCAGATAATATGATATATGCATCCGTATCCTCTTCCAAATCAACGCTGAACGACTGAGGAACGGGCGGATCACCAACAGGTGTAATCCTTACTGCAAATGACTTGGAATCAATAATTGTACCATCGCTCACAGACACTGTGATGGTATCAGCAATGTATACCAAAAGGCTATCCTCATCTCCGGATCCAGGCACCCAATCAGGATCAATTTCAAAATTGAAATAATTATCATCTGGTGTTATTGTCAATTGTTCATCCAATACTAACACAGTGAGCGAATCACTATTAGCTGATGCAAAGAACGTGAGAGGAGTACCATCAATATCTTCTGCAAATAACGGAATGGATGCCTGAATATCTTCCTCCATCTCCTGATTGCCAATTTCCATCAGTATCGGCGGATCGTTTATTGGTATAACAGTCAATACAAATACTTCCGTAGTAGTCAATTGTTCATCGGTGACTGTTTCACTGACTGTCACTGAAAAGTCTACATCACCATTCCAATTTTCTGCTGGAGTGAACGTTAATGTATTGCCATCTAAAGTAATGGGAACATGATAAGGATCTGCACTTATTGCACTGGTAAATTCCAACGCGTCTCCATCTGGATCAAATGCTGTCAGTTCAACAACCAGTGTATCATCCTCTGCCATCACCTGATTACCAATAGTTAGGATAGGAGCGTCAGCTATCGGGTTGATCGTTAATTCAAAACTGCCTGTATCAGTTAAAAACTCATCACTTACTGTCACCGTTATATTCGCTGTGCCATTCCAGTGATTTACCGGTGTTAATGTCAATACATCCTCTTCGATAGAAACTGTCACATTTTCATTATCACTTTCCGCACTGAAAATGAGTTCTGTATCATCCACATCAATGGCAGATAAAGTGATCGTAAGCGGTGTGTCCTCATCTGTTGTATCAGCATCTAATTCATCCAATACCGGTGCATCATTCACATTCTCTACCATTATTAAGAATGCCTGGTTTAACGATACTATACCATCCGCTACAGTCAACACAACATTATGGGAACCTACGTTATCATTCGTCGGTGTTCCGCTGATCGTTGCAGTTCCATCATTATTAGTCAACCAATCTGGCAATACAGTCGCCGTAAAGGTCAAACTATCGCCATCATCATCTTCCGTTTCGACTGTGTAACTGTAGACAATATCCTCTGTCGCTACCTCAATAGGTGTGCTTATAAATACAGGCGGATCGTTTATCGTCGTAACAGTCAGTTCGAAAACTTCCGAATCATCTAAGATGCCATCACTTACTATTACCGTGATGTTAGCTGTGCCATTCCAGTTTTCTATTAATTGTATAGTTAACTGGTCTAAAGCATTATTAACAATCAGGGAAGCAATACCTTCTTCATAAGAGATGGCGCTGAAAGTTAACTCATCGCCTTCCACATCGCTGGCAGAAAGCATTATTATCATTGTACCATCCTCTGCCATAACCTGATCACCTATCAGAGTTAATACTGGTGCATCATTCACAGGATTTACCATTACATCAAAACTTCCAGATGTTTGATATTCCCCGCCAGATTCAGTTACAGTAACAGTCACAACTGAGTATCCAATAAAATTAAGAGAGGGTGTAATTGTTATTGTTGTGTCATCCAGACTGACACTTACGTTATCCTCTGATGATGAGACATTAACTAAAAGAGTATCTCCATCAATATCTGTATAGGAAATAGGTACTGATAACTGCTGATCTTCATCAACAGTTTGATCATCAATCCCGGTCAGTATCGGGGCATCATTAATTGGATTAATGGAAATTGAAACAGTTCCTATATCTGACACCCCATTCTCATTTCCAGAATTTTCAACAGTAAAAGTAAAGTCATCTAGTCCATTAAAATTCTGGTCTGGCGTGTATGTAGTGTGCCACACAGCAAGGGCTGTATCTGAATCTTCTACTGAAAGAGTAGGTGTTGATAAAGAACCATGTTCAGGTGGACTTGTGATCGTAATTACCGAAGACTCATCCAACACCCAATTGAATTGTGCATCAAAACCAAACAGTGCCAATTCCTTGGTTTCATCCTCTGCAATATTTACATTATCATCCAAAGCAATTGGTTCGGAAAGTCGATGCACACTTTCTCCCACAAAATGAAAAATTGCCATATGAACAGCCGTCTCAGATGTTCCATCTGATGCTTTATACAATAAAACATCTCCGCCAGGGATACTATCTGGATGTGAATAGGTATAAACAAAATTACCTTGTGGAGTCAATACTCCACCTGCAAGTGTTTTAAGAGTACCATCTTCCACTCCACCAGGTGGAGTGGAAGTTAATGTAAGATCGTCGCCATCGGGATCATTAACAAGATTACTAAAATCATATGAGACTGCTTCTTCAAATGTAGAGTCTATAGCAGTTGGAGCATCATTCGTTCCAACTACATTCATGGTAACAGTTCCTATTTCAGATGTAAGTACAGTATCTTGCGCAATAAAGCGAACCTGGTCATCACCAAAGAAATCACCCTCAGGAGTATATGTAACTAAATCACCATCAAGGGTAGCCGTTCCATTATCTGGTTCTCCAACCAAGCTAAAGGTAATATCATCTCCATCAGGGTCAGATCCAAGCAAGGCAAATGTTGTACTGTTATCCTCATCTAAATATTGATCCTGATCAAAAGCTAC
>NZCD01000043.1 GCA_002688135.1 Parcubacteria group bacterium | reverse complement strand
TTGAGCGTACTTTCTTCAATATCTTCAAGCCATTTCACAAATGCCCAACCAAATATTTTTTTCCAACCCCCTTTTCCGGTGATACCTTGAAATTTTACTTCTTTTGGTACAGATGCATGAAACATGTAGATGACTGGTGTATCATCGAATTTTTTTGTGTATACATGCCCAATTGTTGGCTGGTGAATAATAACTATCGACGGCTTTATTTCTTCCACCACTTCTTTGATAATCGGTGATGATTGTGTTACATCGACAAAACTCTGACCAAATGGATGTATACGACCTGTTCCATATCTACGCAGATCAACACCCTCGATAGTTTCTTTTTGTTTTGCTTTTATATCTCTTTTGGGAATAATTGCAGTAACTGAAAAGCCCCGCTTCACTAATTCACGAGATTGCTCAAATGCAACACGCGCACTACCACCCACACTGTCTGGAAAAAATTGCTGGGCTAATACTAGTACGTTCATACTTTAGATTTGAATTTCCATTTACCAATAAGTACGACCAATGCCAGGCCGACTGGAAACCATAACTTAGCATTAAAATAAGATGTATTAAATACCTGAAATACCAAAGCACCTAATAGACTAATATAAACAGCAAGAATCAGATTCTTATAATCTTTGTGGTGCGATTTATTCCATGCTGACGTGAGCGCGAGTAAGAGATAGATGAAAAACATTACGAATAACGCCAGACCGACAATTCCGGTTTCAAATAATATTTTTTGTCCAAATCCATGTGCTTCAATTGGACCACCATATTCAAGATTGAATGCTCCGGATCGATCTAGTGTTGGCATGAATGTTCCAATTCCATGTCCGAGCCACGGCGTTTCTTGTGCTTGTATTAGTGCGAATTTTGTGAGATCGACACGTGAATTTGTTGAAAGTTGTACGAAATCGCTTGCCGAAAATATTCCCATATATATAACGAGTACTGCTCCGACAACTAATGCGGGCCATGCACGTAATAGTTTGTGTGTGATTTCCTTTGGACGTAAAAACCACCACGCTGCCAATCCTTGGACAGCGAGCACTATCCACGCAGTTCTTCCGAATGTAAGTAATACTATAATAGTCATGAATATTGCACTTGCTATATAAAACTTTTTATAACGTTCATGTGTGTGTGCCGCAACATACAACGTTATAGGAATAACTGTAATAAGAAATTCTGCTAACAAATTGTGATTAAGACCGACTGGTGCAATGCCACCAATAGTGAATGGTGACACTCGACGCCATATTCCCCAAAAAGGTTCATTCACCAGTAACGAAGATGCGCCCAATATTGCCACGACTATTCCAGACCACGAACACACATGAATAACTTTTCTCAACTGCTTTTTTGTTTTGATCATCCAGTATGGCATTGCGACATATGCGATGTATGAGAATAACACGAAACGAATAAAATATTGGAAGCTGATTGCCTGCATCTCACGCGGTGCGCGAAAGATAGTAAGAGCAGCTACAACAAGAAATGGACCATACCATTTTAGTGCAGGGAGATGGTCTTTCAAATGATGGTATATATGTTTCTCTCGCTCATAGTGCACCATGTACATTCCGAAAACGACCGTCACAAGCAATGCAATAAAATCTCCGATTGGCGCGTCCCAATTTCCAATTAATGGAATTGAGCGCAATAAACCATAGTCATTAAAATTAAATGTGAGGCCCACAAATGGAATAAGAAAAACTGCAGAATATAAGAGTGGATATTTTAGTGTCCATGTGAGAAGTACTGCGCCAATAAGAAGCATGAGCGGAAGTGCAAATTCCGGTGGGATCATTGCTAAAATTGATGCTAACAGAATAAGTCCCACGATAGCGAGTTTGCTGCCTCGAGGTTTCGCGGCTGTGTTTGGCATAGCTTAGAACCTATCTTATAAATAGTTGTCACGAATCTTTATTCGCTTTTTTTCTCTAAAAATCCTCAAAGCTCCTCAGCAATACACCCATATCTCCTCGTCGCTTATTCATATGTTTAGAAAAAAATATCAAACAAATCTGCATAACAATATTTGTAAGAGAGTTAATATATTATAGCGAATTTTTTTGTAATTAAAAAGCCCTTCTTCCGTAGAAGAAGGGCATTGCTACTAGCCGCCGCAGGCTGCGTTGTCTTGGACATTGGTGGCGCAGAAGCCACCGTCCTCGTCGCAGTCCGGAGTGCTGTTGGCGTCCCAATCGCCTCCGCAAAGGAAACAGTTGGCAGCGTCGCCGAAGCACGCGAAAGCGTTTGCCGCCATGAACGGATCCGGGACTGGGCGTGGATCGAGGAATGTCTGGTACGCCACCTCTGTTCCTTCAAAGAAGAAACGTAGCGTGCCGCATTCGTCATGCACGACCACTCCGGTCACATCGCTCGTCACGAACGAGAGCTCATTACCGAGCGTATCGTCGGTGTCGAATTCGAAATTGAAGCGATGCAGTCCGTTGGTGCCTCCCGAGCTGGCTTGGACGACGAGGTTCGTAGTGAAACCCGTCTCTCCATCGAAGCTTGGGAGGGCCGGCGAGCTAATCGAGGCAAAATCATTCACCATGATCAGATTGTCGAACGGACAGGCGCCGGTTGATTCGAATCGAACGAGAACGCTGCCAGCCGCTGTGGGATAGCAGACGAGTTCGTCGGTCAAACCGTTGCAGTTGTCATCCTTGCTGTTGCCGCACCACTCCGGTTCGGCCGGGTTGACCGCTGCGTTTCCGTCGTCGCAATCCGCGCCCTTGGCACAACCTTCGCCGTAACCATCGTTGTCTGCGTCCGTGCACGGAACCGTGCAGTCCTCATCGACACTGCCATCGCAGTCGTTGTCGACGAGATCGAAGCAAACTTCCGTGACAGGTACGGTTTCATCGAAACACGAAGTGAGTTCTCCAGCGGCGCAGACTTGAACGCCGTCACCACACGAACCGACACCAGAAGTGCCAGCCGCGCCAGTGTAGCATCCGACGGTCAGTGCTTTGCCATCGTCTCCCTCGTCAGAAGCTGCGTCGCAGTCGTTGTCTTTGCCATCGCATGTTTCGGCGGCTGGGACGACTTCGCCGTCGCAACTACCGAATGCTCCGGCAGCGCATGTCTGGGTTCCGCCTTTGCACTCGCCTACGTCCTGGGTGCCAGCGGCACCGCTGTAGCAGGCTTGTGTGAGAGCGTTTCCATCATCGCCTTCGTCGACTGTTCCATCGCAATCGTTGTCTTTTGTGTCGCAGGTTTCCGCTTCGGGTGTTCCGGGAGTTGCGTTGCATACCTCGCCGTTTTGAGTGGCGTTGCATACGTACACATCGGAAGCCGCGCATTCTCCCTGACCGACTGTGCAAGCCTGGCCAAGATTCGGGAAATCCTCATCGACCGAGGCGTCGCAATCGTTGTCCTTGGCATCGCAAACATCCGTTACCGGAGTCACTTCGCCGACGCATGCAGATAGCGCACCCTCGGTACAGGTTTCCGTTCCGCCTTTGCACTCGCCTACGTCCTGTGTGCCAGCGGCACCAGTGTAGCACGCGAATGCCAACGGTGCGCCGAGCTGATCTTCGTCGACCAGACCCTCGCAATCGTTGTCCTTCCCGTCACATACTTCGGGCGATGCTTTCAGCCATGCGGCCAGATCGCAGTCAGTCGCAACACCTCCAGAGCAGTTGTCCACTGTTGTGAGGCATTCACCCACACCACATATCGACGTACCGAGATCTTCGTCTGCCACAGCGTCGCAGTCGTTGTCAGCACCATCGCACACTTCGTCGGTGGGGGTTACCTCCCCCTTGCACGCTGTACGCTTGCCCGCGATGCAGAACTGCGTACCAGTCTTACATGCGCCGACGTCCTGCGTGCCAGCTGCGCCTGAATAGCAAGCGACGGAAGCGCCGTCTTCGGCGCAGTCGCTGCCCTCCGGCCCGGGTTCGAGTGCCCCGATCAGATTTGCGTAATCCGGATCCATGTCCAGACGTGCTCCGGGTTCGGAATTGTCCGCACAGGCCGTGAAGCCTACGCTGACTGCCAGAAGAAAAAAGAGTCGCTTACGCATGGTTGTCTCCCTTATATACGTAATTTCGGTAACTGAACTCTGAAGTTAAATCCTGTGATTTGTTTTGTTAAAGTACTCCATCTCATGTAACGATTTTACGAGATGAATATTGCAGTTAACCATATATATGAATCGTTGTCAATACCTAAATATCGAGCTGTATTTTGCTCATTTTACAAAAAAAATCCCCAGTTATTTCTGAGGATTGTTGCCTATGCGGCTTCTCTCAGCTCAATTCGCTGATTTCTACCTGCACCATTGGACAGGATTGTGACTGGAATTCCGAGCTCTGCAGAGATCAGACCCAAGTAAGTCATCACTTCGCTAGGCAGTTTTCTTGCATCTCGAATGCCAGAAATATCTTGTTGCCACCCTGGCATGTCCCGATAAATCGGTTTTGCTACCTCCATCAACTCCGTCGTGAGCGTCACATTGCTTCCGGGAGTAATAATGGTTCCGTCTGGCATCTTGTACTTCACACACACCTTGATGATCCGGCGTCCCGACAGAACATCGAGTTTTGTAACAGCGAGCTCTGTGATTCCGCCTCGACGAACTGAATATCCAGCCTGTACGAGATCGAGCCATGCGCATCTACGAGGTCGTCCTGTTGTAGCTCCGAACTCTGCTCCGGCTTCACGAAGATCGTCTCCATCTTGTCCGAGTAGTTCTGTTGGCATCGGACCTGAACCAACTCTTGTTAGGTATGCTTTGAGAACACCGACAACTCGATCGAAATTCTGGCCATACTGCGCGAGCGCAATGTATGGAGAACAGAACGATGATGTTATGTATGGCTGTGTTCCGTTGTGAACGCACAGCATCATACCTTGCGCGCCCTCAAACAGTACCATTCCTTCTTGCCGGAACTTGTTCACCAATACGCTTGTGTCTCCAAGATGGGGCAGAATTGATGGTGCGAGCTTGATCAGCTGTGCAACGCATTCCTCCAGCGAAGGAGAAGTGTTTACGCAATGCATCCTGGCTGTGGCACAACGCTCCTCGTAGTAACTTCCGCATGTGAGCTTTTCGCGAATACGATCTTCGCTCACAAGATCTCCAACCTGAATTCCTCGGCGTGAAATGAAGTCCTCGTAGGCAGGCCCTATACCACTTTTGGTAGTGCCAATCTTTTTTGCACCCCTTGAGTTCTCTCGCCCCACGTCAATATCCTTGTGGACCTGAAGAACAACAGGCGCTTTGAAATCTATCATCACATTTGATCCGCAGACTTTTGCGATCTCGAGTTCTTGTATAAGCAATTCCAGGTCAAGAACCTCATAGCCCGAACAAGCACCGTGCATTCCTTTTCGAGTGGAGCCCGAAGGAATCAGATGCAGAATTGTCGTCTTGCCATCAATCACAAGGGTATGCCCGGCATTGCCGCCACCCTGGAAGCGCACGACCAATCTTGCGTCCCTGGCGAGAAGATCTACAATCTTCCCTTTTCCCTCATCTCCCCACTGAGCTCCGACTACGACTACTGAAGGCATCCCAACTCTCCTTGTTAAAGAACAGACAACCTCCACCAATCTATCAAAAACTTACGCACAGGTCAATACAAAAAACCGCCTCCGCAGCGGTTTTTTGATATGCAATTTGTTTTAGTTTACCAATCTCATATAGAACATGCAAATCACTCACGCACTCCTACCTCGCCAACATGAGGATTAAATATTGTATGTGCGATATTTTCCATTTCTTCGTTAGAAAAAGATTCGTACTGTTTATATGCTGGATCCAGAGTATTCTCTGGACGAAAAGGTTGTAGATATATGCGTTGTGCACCTTGAATTTCGGATGCCATTTTTTTTAATGTTTCAATATCATGAAATTCTTTGATCATTGTTGTTCTGAATTCATGATCAATCCCTGAATTGATGATTGTTCGAATTGACTGCTTTATTTTTTCAGGCTTCACGCATCTTGGTGTGAGTTCTTTGTAGCGTTCTGGAGTAATTTTTATATCCATTGCGATGTAGTCTATCACACCCATCTGTATAATTTTTTCAATGATGTCTGGACGGGATCCATTTGAATCTAGTTTTACTTTAAATCCCATCTCTTTTATTTTTTCTATGAATCCGATTAGGTCGTACATTATAGTTGGTTCGCCACCTGTAATGACAACTCCCTCAATCATTCCTTTTCGTTGATTAAGAAATTCGAAAAAAGCCTCTTCTGGAATACAGCTATCTTTCAATTTCAGCACTTTTTCCGTTAACACAAATTCCGGATTGTGACACATTCCGCAACGAAAATTACACCCCAGCGTGAAAACAATACACGCTGGGGTATCCGGGAAATCAATTAATGTCAACTTTTGAATTCCAGAAATTAGCATCCAAACTCTTTAATGAATTGATGATTAGCTGCTACACATTCCTCAAAATGCTTACGGCCATAGTGCTCGGCTTTTTTGCCGATGTTGAAGTGGGATACCGGACGATGATATCCCATAACGCGTGTCCAAACTTCGCAGCGTGAACGTTGGAGTTCCTGTGATGACATAGCATGGGGGTTATTTAGTTATTTTTTAGTTAGTAGTTTGTAGAGTTATATACTTAGCATTTTTTGTTTTTCTTTTACTTTTGTTTTGTATACTGCTCGATATTCTTTGTCTTGTGAAGCTTCTGTGATTCCTAACTCCTTGTCGCATGTCGGGCAAAAATCGTGCTCTCCAGTTAGATATCCATGTTTTGGACAAATCGAGAATGTTGGGGTGATGGTAATGTAGGGTAGTTTGAATTTTGTGAGTATACCCCGCACAAGTTTTCTACAAGCAATGGCTGATGAAATGCGTTCTGACATGTAACAATGTAATACTGTTCCGCCTGTATATTTTGTTTGTAGGTTGTCTTGTAGCATCAGTGCTTCAAATACATCATCAGAATAACCAACAGGTAGTTGTGATGAATTTGTGTAATACGGCGCTTCTTTGGTTCCTGCTTGAATAATACCTGCATATCTTTTCTGATCTTCTTTTGCGAATCGATATGTTGCACCCTCTGCTGGCGTTGCCTCAAGATTGTATAGATGGCCCGATTCTTCCTGAAATTTTGTTAGTGCTGCGCGCATGTGATCCAGAATTTCTTCTGCCAAGGCTTGGCCTGCCGGAGTTGCAATTGAATCTTCATCATTGGTGAAATTTCTAATTGCTTCGTTAAGACCATTTATACCTATTGTTGAAAAATGATTTCTCAAAACACCCAGGTAGCGTTTAGTGTATGGAAACAATCCTCTATCAATCCACTTTTGAATTTCCTTACGTTTAATTTCTAGCGATGTTTTTGCGATCGACATAAGATGTGTCATGCGATCTAAAAAGCGCTGTTTATCTCCCTGACATGTATAACCTATACGAGCTGCATTAATTGTTACCACCCCGATTGATCCCGTCATTTCTGCTGATCCAAATAGTCCTCCGCCACGATTCCGCAGTTCGTTTAGATCTAGCTGTAATCTGCAACACATCGATCTGACGTCTCCTGGATCCATATCTGAATTGATAAAGTTCTGGAAATATGGAGTGCCGTATTTAGCTGTCATTTCAAATAGTGGAATGTTATTTGGATTTTCCCAATCAAATTCTTTGGTGATGTTGTATGTTGGGATTGGAAATGTGAATGTTCGGCCTTTTGCGTCGCCTTTTATCATCACCTCAATAAATGCTCTGTTGATGATGTTCATTTCTTTTTCAAGCTCGCCGTATGTGTATGCAAATTCTTTGCCGCCCAATAATAATCGTTTATCTTTTAAGTCTGTTGGGACCACCCAGTCGAGCGTGATGTTGGTGAATGGCGTTTGAGTTCCCCATCGTGACGGGATGTTCAAATTGAACACAAATGATTGCATGTTTTGGTAGACATATTGATACACATCTTTTGCTACATACTCATCGCGTGCTTGTTGTGATGTAAATACCGCGCCGCCTTCTTCCAATTTTTTTAAGAGTTCGAGCTCGTATTTTTTTACGAATGGAGCAAGGTATGTGTCGAAACTTGAAAATGCTTGTGCTCCGGCCCATTCATTTTGTAATGTGCCGAAAAAGTTCACCATTTGTGCGACTGCTGATGAAAGATGCTTTGGCGGCTGTGATTCGATTTTGTCTGCTGGCCCGTTGAATCCTTCCTCAAGCAATACTCGTAAATTCCATCCTGCGCAGTACCCCGCTAGCATATCGAGATCATGAATGTGAATGTCTGCGTTGCGGTGTGCATCTCCTACTTGCTTTGGATAAATATGTGAAAGCCAGTAATTTGCAACAACTTTTCCTGCTGTATTTAAGATAAGTCCTCCCAATGAATACCCTTGATTAGAGTTTGCATTCACTCTCCAATCAAGCTTGTCGAGATATTCTGAAATTGTTTTATCAACCTCAACGACGACATTTTTTTCCTCTCTTGCTTCTCGTCTTTTCTCACGATACAAAATAAATGATTTGGCGATCTCTTTGTACCCATACTGTACCAACATTTGCTCGGTTAAATCCTGAATATTTTCCACAGTTGGGACCTGATCGGCGAATGCCTCCTCAAGTTGTACGAATACTTCCTTTGCAAGAGTTCGCGATAATTCTTTATCACGTTTTCCCACAGATTCAGCGGCCGCAGCAACTGCGTACTGAATTTTCTTTATGTCGAAATCGACAACTGCACCGTTGCGCTTTTGGACTTTTATGATCGCCATAGAGACAAGCTTGGGTCTGTCGCACATTAACGTTTTGATCACAAATTTTCAGATTTGGAGATAGATTATTACAATAAATTTTGCGGTTTAGCCTTAGCTAAGCCAATAATTTTTTTTAATAATGTAGCCCAAAGCTGGAAATTTTGGCAAAACAGGTAATGTGGGACAGGCCCATGTTACGAAATAATTAAATAGAAATTTCTTTGTTAGTTTCTGAACTTTTTCGAGCTGCTTCAATTACTTGCAGTACATTAATGCCATCCGTGATTGTGCATGATGGTTGTTTGTTTTCATTTATGCATTGTAGGAATTCTTCAGCTACTCCTATAAACATGTCGTTTCTTTCGTGATTATATTTTTTTGTTTCTGATTTTTCATCTTGTGTGACTACTAGTTCGTTTGGATCGAAACTCCAATGCAGTGATCCTTTACCCCCTACGATGTGGATATATTTTTCATGAGGCCTTCCGAGTAGGTCGAGATGTACATTTGCGCGTAACCCTTTTTCGTATCGTGCAATTAGATCAACATTATCGTCTGTGCTTATTTCAAGTTCACCGATTTTTTCTACATTTGCAAATACTGATTTTGGCATGCCGAACATCCATAGCAATAAATCTATAAAATGACTCTCATCAAGAAGTGCTCCTCCTCCGAGTTCTGCTTGTGCCATAAAAAAATCTTGATATTTTTCCCACGGATGCCAGTCTGCGAGATGTGCGCTCATTACCATTCGGATGTTTTGTACTTTTCCTATTGCGTTTTCATCCAGAAGTTTTTTCATCTCTTGGAGTGGCGGCCACCAACGATATGTGTATCCGAGCAGGATTGTTGCTTGGGTGTATGATTCAATTTTTTGTGCATCATCCAATTCTGCTGCGAGTGGTTTTTCCATTAGAACCGGAATTCCTTTTCCTAGGAGTGCGATTCCTTGTTCAATGTGAAACACTGGTGGTGATGCGATTACTGCGCCATCAAATGTTTCTTTCTCTAGAATTTCTTCTAATGATTGTGATTGATGAATGCAGGGCGTTTCTTCATTAATTTCTTTCAACCTATCTTCTCGAGGATCGAATGCTGATATTTTACATCCTAAGCCAGCAAGATTTCTTGCATGTCTCTTTCCGGCTGATCCGGAGCCAATTATGAGAATGTGTGGATTCATACTTATCTTAACTTTTCTGTCATTGATCGGTAGATATTTTTCTCGAAATGTAATTCGAGATATAACGGATTATTCCCCGCTCTCCAATCTTTTATGATTGTTGCGACGTCTGTCATGTTTGCTGCTGATTTTGCTGGACAACCTACTCCTTCCACAATTTTTTCGATGTTTTGGTATGTTCTTTCGTAAGCATGTTCTGGTGCATTTATTTTTGCTGCAGCTGGTGCACATGCTCCGTATCCTCCGTCTGACATTAATACAAATAATATCGGAAGCTTCTTTTCTACTGCTGTGGCGATTTCTGAAACGTATGGCATTATTCCGCCATCTCCTACTACACAGACTGTGTGTTTCTTTGTGTGTATTGCATGACCGATTGCCGTGGGAATCGCTGTTCCCATAAATCTTCCTTGTGTGCTCCCAATAAAATTCGAGGGAGTTTTTGCTTGGAATATTGTTTCTCCTACTGTGCAGAAAATGCCTGTATCTAGCGTAAGTGCGACATCGTGGTTGTTTAATTCATCAAAAATTGTAGCTGGAACCCATGGATGCTTGAGAGTTTCTTTACGAATATTCGCTCGTGCATCTTCACACAAGTCTTTTCCCCATGATGTGACTGAATTTTTTAAGATATCAATATTTTCTTTGCTTGCGAGAATTTCTTTTGCGTTGAAACCGTCATGCATATCTCCCGAAACCAGATCCATTATAAATGTAGGTTTTTCGTAGTTTATTGGCTTTACGACTTCGTTGCATCTCAATCCCATGGCGATCACACAGTCAGCCTCTGCGATGATGGTAGATTCAGGAGATAGCTCCTTGATTTCTCCTGTGATTACACCACCTGCATACGCGTGCGTTTCATCAATAGCACCTTTTGCCGCTGCAGTTGTGCACACTGGAATTTTGAACGAACCCCAATCTATATTTGTAAATTGTCTTACTACAAGTGAACCGAGAATTAATACCGGTTTCTTGAATTGTGTTATGTCTGGTAGTTCTTCGAATGCTTTGTCGAATTCTGAAACATTACAACCATTAACTGCAATCGCTGAATCATTACAGATATCGATATGTACTGGCCCTGGAACTTCATTTTCTGCACATGTTTTGTAATCTTTTATTTTAGTTTTTACTGAAAGTCGACCGTATTGTTTTACTAATGATTTGACTATGGTTTCTTGATCTACTTTTTTGTGAACTTTGGCGATTTTAATAGATGGGTCATATGCCTCACTTACAGAAAGTGCAGGTCGAGCCTCAAAATGGTTAAGTGTTATACCAGGAATCATATTTACAAAACCTGGGCCTTTTATTGAAATTGCGACTGCTCGCATTAATCCATCTGCGCATGTTGCTCCGGCCATCATGGGGGCTGCGGCTTCGTGTGCGACGGGTGTATATTTTATTCCTTGTTTTTCTAAATTTGCTATCAATTCTAAACTTGCGCCACCACCTGTGACTCCAAAAGCATACTGAATTCCAGCTTTTTTTAAATCTTCTGCAAGTTGTACCACATGTGGTCGCATATTATGCAATAATATTTTTAATTCGCTCTGCTGCAAAACGTACCGTGATGTCTACTGATTCGGGACAGAATCCTCCGATGTGAGGTGTAATAATGACGTTATTGTGATTTTTACTGTATGCGTAGAGTGGTCTGCTTTGTACTTCTGGTTCGTCTGTTAGCACGTCTACTCCGACTGCTTTAATTTTTCCAGATTCTAATCCACTCACCAGAGCATCTTCGTCTACAATGTCTCCGCGTGATGTGTTTATGATTGTAACCCCATCTTTCATTTTTTCGACTGCTTCTGTGTTTATAAGATGCTTGGTTTCATCTGATAGATGTACGTGTACTGAAACGAAGTCTGCTTGAGAAAGGGCCTCTTCTTTTGAAACCATTTTTATTCCATCCGGCGCTTCTGTTACAAAAGGATCAAACGCAATTACGTTCATGTCGAATCCAGCTGCGTATTTTGCCATCCATGATCCGATGCGTCCGAAACCGATCAATCCCAAAGTTTTGTTTTTGAGCATGATGCCTGGAAATTCTGTTCGTTCCCATCCTCCATTTTCTACATGATGAATTGCATCGCGGACATTTCGTGCACACATCATTAGTAACAACCATGAATGCTCCGCTGCTCCAGTTAATCCGTGCAGAACCTCTTTTTGCCCCTTGAGCGTGAGTAGCGGGATGCCTCTTTTTTCAAGCGCATCTTTTGCGATGTGATCTGCGCCGGTTGTTGCGGTTGAGATTACTTTCAAATCTTTTGCAGCTTCGATAGTTTCAGCTGGGATGCGAACCTTCATTGATGCGTCTAAAAACCCAGATGCTTGTTCAAATGCAGAAAGTAGTTCTTCTGGTGTTGGTTCTACGCGAATAACATCTGCAACTCCAGCTAGCTCCTCTTCAACAACCCACAAACTTTCTTGAGGGCCTGTATATACTACTTTTTTGTCCATATTTATTTTTGCGGAGCCTCTCGCATGAGATACCTAATTAGTATGAGAGAGTGTATAGGGATTTAGGGAATCGATCAAGGGTTTGCATTCTTGATCTTTTTTTGATAGCGGATCCGCTGTTTTAATTGTTTGCTTGCAAACAATTAAAACAGGGTTCTATATATAAACACCTGAGATCAAAAAAGGTGTCATATGGACACCACGACGCACAACCCCTTTTTTATTATTCGTTATCAAATATCAATCTTAATGCTTTTCTTGCCCTTGATAAGTGCAGCTTTATTGCGTTTTCAGATTTTCCTAAAATCGTAGCAATTTCTCGAACTGATAAATCATCTTTGTATTTCATCACCAAAACAGATCTCTGAATTGCTGGTAACTCTTGTGTAAATTCCCACAATAACTGGTTATCAAATAATCGAGCGTGGTTTGGTGTGTATGCTGCTATATCTGAATCATTTGCAGATTTAATACTTCTCAAGGACTCACGTCTATAGAAATTTACAAGTAAGTTGTGCGCGATTCGTAGTACATATGTTTTGTAAGATGCGTTTGCGAGTTTGTATCGGTCTAGATAAAGAAATGCCCTCATGAAAACATCTTGAGCTAGATCAAATGCTTGTGGGGTTGATCCGATTCTTTTTACAAAATAGTGGCGAACTATGTTGAGATATTTTTTGTAAAGAAACTGAAATGCGATTGGGTCGCTTTGCGCTGCTTGTACTAATTCGTGGTCAGCATGTCTGTCTGTTAATGACTCGTTCACTGGCTGGACAAAAATCTTGTATAGAGCATCCTCTAAACTTGCCTGATCATAAGCTGCTTTTTTAATAGCTTCTTTTGTTGATGTTTCAAGCACTTGATGTGGTGACAACCATTGCGCAAGTTGCATGAGTGCGTTTTCGGTTATTGGTTGTGTATCTGCGCAGACTTCCATGAATTCATCCGCAAAGGCTTGAGCTCTAGTGTCATCTGTGCGCTGTAGCTGCAAAAAATATGCTGGGTTTTGTTTTGTGTTGTCCACGACGGGGGCTATGTAAGTATACTCCTGTTTTATACCACTTCTGTAATGATTGTTGATTTGATGAGCCCAAGGTTGTTTGTCGTATTTTACTGTTTTCCACAACTCTCCATAAAATTCTTTTGACATTCGGCCGCCCCACAAGACCCCTGCTTTTGTACCAACAATTTGCGGGGTCTGATATCCTGATTTTTTTGCCATTGCGTTGTTGGTGTAAAGGATCATTCCGTTAGGATCTGTTATAAATAAAGATCCAAAAGCATCATCAATATACTGTTTCACTTTTTGTAATGTGTTGTGCGTTTGTGATGCGGACATAGTTCTCTATTATAGCTCGAATCAGCATCTTTCCCAACTCTTGTACCTGCTACTTAATCTCTCCTGCTAGCAGCGGCATTCCTAGCCTTTTTCGCGCGCTTTCGCCCAGCATTTTCTTTATTTTTCGGAACGGCTTGTGACCACGCCACCCCCTGTGTTGATCGAATGTATTAGCCTCTATGCTTGCTGCAGAGTGGACAGTATGCTTTCCATATTTTTTTGAGAGGATATCCACAGCCTCATACAAATTTTGCATGTATTCCAATTTGAGTGGTTCTTCGAAAAATCCCATTTGTGTAGGGCGATGCTCTGTTAGGTTAGCAAGCACGACGCCTGTTGAACGATATTCCTCTCCTTCTTGAAAACATTCATCAAACAGCTTGCGTGCAAGAGGAAGAAGTTCATTTGGAAAGCAGGATATTCGTGTGAGTTTTGCTTTGGTTCCCTTGCTGCTGAATGATTGTGTTTTAAGGAACATCACTATTTCTGACGCTCCCAGTTTATAGCGTCGTGCTTTGATACATGCGTTTTCGATGTTTTTTACTAATTGCCCCCAAACAAATTCTTTGTTTTTTGATGGCGGTGTAAATGTTTTTGTTTTTGAGATTGATACGTAACGTGTTTTTTCTTCTGGAGCCACACCGTAGACTGAAATACCGCGTAGTTCTCTGTGGATTTCTTGGTGTGGTTTAGTGAAGTGTTGTGCAATCCATTCTGGGTCGCGTGATGCGAAATCTAATGCAGAAAATATTTTTAACTTAGCGCAATAGTTTGTTGTTTGTGGTCCAATTCCCCAGACTTTTCCTACGGGAAGTTGCTTGAGATATCTATGCGCTTCTTTTCCTGGCATGGCAATGAGCCCCATTGGTTTGTCCCATGTGCTTGCTACTTTTGCTAATACTTTAGATGGAGCTAATCCTACTGACACACTGATGCCTAATTCGTTTACAATATCGTCGCGCATTTTTTCTGCGATTTTTTTGTAGGACATGCCGAGTGATCTGCGCAATCCTGTGATATCTATAAATCCTTCGTCGATTGAGTATTCTTCTACCATGGAGCTATAGCGTCTCATGATCTCAAACATTCGTTTTGAGAAAAGGCTGTATGTTTCATAATCTGATGGTACGAAGATTGCATCTGGGCATATTTTTTTTATGTCTGATAGTTTCATTG
>NZCD01000042.1 GCA_002688135.1 Parcubacteria group bacterium | reverse complement strand
TAGCACAACCACCCAAGCCAATCCCGTCACAGATGATGCAAGCACAACAAGGATCATAATCAAAACGCCACCTCTTGCGGGGTGGCGTCTCGTTTATCACCACAAAATCTGCTACACTAAAAAGATCATTCACAACCCAAACTTTTTATAAATCCGTCGCGACAGCGACACATTATCTTTTATTTTAAATCTTTAATTTTTTTATCTATGATAAAGAATACTCACCAACGCGTCGGTGTATTCATCGACGTACAAAACCTATATTACTCTGCCAAAAACTTACACGGCGCTCATGTCGATTTTGCAAAAATAGTAAAAGAAGGTCTCGGAGACCGCCAACTCATCCGAGCAATCGCCTACGTTGTACGAACTGAAGGCGAAGAAGAAAAACCTTTTCTCGATGCACTTATCAAACGAGGAATCGAAACACGAGAACGAGATCTACAAATATTCTACGGAGGCCACAAAAAAGCAGATTGGGATGTCGGCATCACAATCGACTGCGTCCGCATCTGCGATGTTCTTGATGTAATCATACTCGTTTCAGGCGATGGAGATTACATCCCACTTTTAGAATACCTCAAACAACGCGGCCGCCAAGTAGAAGTCATGGCATTCCGCAGAACAACCTCATCAAAACTCGTAGAACAAGCCGACATCTTCACCGACCTTGGCGAAGACGACCGCTTTCTCATAAAATCCCGCAGACCATTAACACGCCACACACCAACACGTCGCACACCAGCAAAAAAACCAGCATCTCGAAGCACAACCAGAAAACCAACCACCCGCCGCACAACCAAAAAATAAAAAACCCCGATATAATCGAGGGATGTAACTACGCGACTTCCGCGACTTCCAGCGTCACTGTGACTTCCTTATCAGCACGAAGCGGGAAGAAGGTGTCGCTATCTTTCGCGACTTCCGCGATCACAGCTTTGACATGCTCAAAAACAACATCTTCGTCCGTCACGTTCGACAACCAATCCACTCTTACACCGTATCGACCGAGATGACATCCAGTCAAACCATCTATTGACGATTATCAAAAAATCAGCTATTATCTAGCTGTTAACAATTTAGCCATTTAACAATTTAACAATTAATTCCGAGTTGCCCCTAGACGCTGAGACGCATGAATGCCTCTTTCGTCTGTGGGTTACTCGAGTAATGTATATGGATATACAAACATTTGAGACCCAATGGGGCGGACGCACCCTCTCTGTTGAAGTTGGCCGCATGGCACTTCAAGCAAGCGCGTCATGTACCGTGCGTTACGGCGATACCGTCGTTATGGCAACTACTGTCATGGGACAAAGCGCACGCGAAGGAATCGATTGGTTCCCGCTGATGGTAGATTTCGATGAGAAACTCTACGCAGCAGGAATCATCAAAGGATCTCGTTTCATCAAACGAGAAGGAAGGCCAACAGATACTGCGGTGTTAACATCGCGCATGATCGATCGAACTATTCGACCGCTTTTTGATGCATCCGGACGCAAAGATGTCCAAGTTGTGGTAACACCACTTTCAGTCGATGGAGAAAACGATCCCGACATTCTCGGAATTATTGGTGCATCAATCGCACTGTCTATCTCGGATATTCCATGGGAAGGTCCTATCGGAGGAATCCGCGTAGGACGAATCGCTTCAGAAGAAGGAGATAAAAAAGAATGGGTGATTAACCCAACCTATGAAGCACGATTAAAATCAGAACTTGATTTGATTGTATGTGGAACGCATGAAATGGTTATCATGGTCGAAGCAGAAGCAAACGAAGTGAATGAAGCTGATATGGTCGAGGCGATCGAATTCGGACAAAAACACCTGAAAGAAGTTGTAGGACTGATTAACACAATCGTAAAAAAAGTTGGAAAGAAAAAACAAGAACCAGACGTTTCAACTCCAGAGCTGGAGGAAATCTATACACAAGAACAGCATGCAAAAGATTTGGCTGTAAAATTCTTGGATGAAAACGCTCCGGGCATTCTGTATGAAAAACCTCTCGTTTGGAAAAAAGAACGAAAAGCCGCTTTCGCAATTATTAGCGACAAACTCGATGAACATCTGACAGAAAAACAGGTTGCACAAGAAGCGAAAAAGAAAATCCTCTCAAACTTAAAATACATGATTGGACGAGTTGTTTCTGATGAAATTATCAAAAACAAACGACGCATCGATGGACGATCTGTCACAGAAACACGTGAACTTTCATCACTCGTCGGAACACTCCCACGAACTCATGGAACAGGATTATTCAATCGCGGAGAAACTCAAGTTCTCTCAATTGTCACACTGGGCTCGCCCGGAGATGTACAAACACTCGAGGGAATCGAAGGCGCAAGCAAGAAACGATACATGCATCATTACAACTTCCCTGCATTTTCTGTAGGAGAAGCTCGCCCAAATCGCGGCCCATCTCGACGAGACATCGGACACGGGTCATTGGCGGAAAAGGCATTGCTGCCTGTATTGCCTAATAAAGAAGATTTCCCTTATACGATTCGCGTGGTATCTGAAGTATTCGGTTCAAACGGATCATCCTCAATGGCATCAGCTTGTGGTTCATCACTTTCATTGATGGACGCCGGCGTACCTATCACCAAAACCGTTGGTGGAGTTGCTATGGGACTCGCTTCAAATGATAAAGGAGAATGGCAAGTCATCACAGATCTCCAAGATTTAGAGGATGGAGAAGGTGGTATGGATTTCAAAATCACCGGAACGCGAGATGGAATCACCGCCATTCAAATGGATACCAAAACACTCGGGTTGAACAAAGACATCGTGAAAGCAACAATTCACCAAGCTCTTGATGGTCGCGTACACGTAATTGAATCAATGGAAAAAGCGATTAAAGAAGCTCGCGCAGATCTCTCACCATACGCACCTCGTATCGAAACATTACATATCGATCCAGAAATGATTCGTGTAGTTATTGGGCCTGGTGGAAAACAGATCAATGAGATTATTGACACAACTGGCGTTTCAATTGATATCGAACAAGATGGAACAGTCTTTGTCGCTTCAGAAAATGGAGAACAAATGAAAGTTGCAATCGAATGGATTGAACGTCTCACTAAGAAAATCGAAGCTGGAGAAGAATACGAAGGTAAAGTTGTCCGCATTATGGACTTCGGAGCATTTGTAGAATTAACTCCAGGAACAGATGGATTAGTACACGTCAGCGAACTCGCATGGTCACGAACTGAAAACGTCACCGACGTTGTGAAACTCGGAGACATCGTAAAAGTAAAAGTAAAAGAAGTTGGAGATGATGGAAAAATCAAACTCTCAATAAAAGACCTACTTCCAAAACCAGAAGGATACGAAGATCGAAAACCAGGTACCGGCCGCGGAGGACGACCACCCCGACGCGACGACCACGGACCACGTCGCCACTAATCCCCACGTCATCCCGAACGTTTTAGTGAGGGATCTCGAGAAAATCAGCACAAATAAAAAAACCTCCCATCCGGGAGGTTTTTTGTTACACCATTTTAAATATAACCCTTCGCGAGAAACATCAATCTCACACAAAACTCTCTCACAACAAATCGCATTCGCGTTCGATGACTCCAGTGTAGATAATCAGAACTCATACACGCGTCAATATCAACAGAAAACGGAAGCACCTCCAAACCAAGCCGCTCATACACCCACTTACATCGACCGATATGATCAGAACTTGCAACCAGAACTACACGTCGAAAATCACATTTCCTACAATACTCGGCATGAAACTCCGCTATAGTGTAGGTATTACAATCATGTGTAGAATGACCGCCCGTATGACCGCGATATGTCGCAAGCACACGAAGATCCGGATCTGCCAACTCAATCTCAGTCATACTTAAAATCAAATAACCAAACTCTTCCTGGAGCATGCGAGCATATGTAGCAAGCATGGCATTCGCTTGACCAGCATCTTTACCATCTCGAGATCGACTGTAAGCCTGCACAACAATTACATTTGCACGATCAATGTCATCACTTTTTGCACGCTGAAATCTCCAACGAAAAACAAGCCGCTTCAACCGAGAGAACATACATACACCTCCAATATAAAGGATCGAAAAAAGACAATATCAAAAATCAGCCTATGTGTCAATAAAAAAAGATGCCCGTAGACATCTTTAACTATTCATATAAACAAAAGCATAGTACCAGCAGATCCTAAAGGAATAAGCAGATTATCAAGCTTTCCGGCAAAAAGCTCGCAAATCGATGCGGACATAGAACCCAGCGCAAGAACACCAAAAGTTAAGCGCGGAAAAATCACACTCATGGTTGTGGTAATGGAAGCTGCCATCACCAAACCCGCCAGCGCACCACCAACAACACCCGCAACAGTTTTCTTCAGTGTACCAATCTGGATCTTTCCATATAGCACACCCACTAATCGAGCAATCGGATCTACAATCCCTGCAAACAAAATTGCAGCCGCAGCAAGCTCACGCGGGAAAAAGTACACCGCAAGCAACACACCCAAAATATTCCACGTCACTGCACTCAAACTCTTTTCTTCATGCGATCGCATCAACACATCATAATGACTGATACAAAATTCACGCCACTTTGGAATGAACAATCTAGCTACATCAAGAAGAAAAAATACACCCGTCGTTGGAATAAGAATCATCAACGCTTCGGTTCGCGTCGGTTGCGCAAACAGATAGGTAAACCCTATCAACAAGCACGAAGCGATATGAAATATCATCCGCTCAAGCTGCAATTTCTTACGAATCTCATCTGTTAAAGAACCCATTTTCCCCTCCTATCTCCACACACCACAGTAACAACAAATAATCAATCGAGCAAGAAGTTAAACCGCAACCGCTTTACTCATTACTCTTTACGCTTTACTCGTCTAAAGCGCCAGCGAACGATGACAAACTGCCCCAACAATCGCCACTGCCAGTGCATCTGCAGCGTCATCAGGCTGTGGAATTTCTTGTAATTTCAATTGTAATTTCACCATCATCTGCATTTGAGATTTATCCGCTTTTCCATATCCTGTTAAACCTTGTTTCACCTGCGACGGCTTCATCTCATCCACTGGAATCTCAAATTTCGCCGCTATAAATAAAAGAACGCCACGAGCATGGCATACTTTCAACGCAGTCGTTGTGCTTTTCGCAAAAAATAATTCCTCCACTGCAATTCGATCCGGCTTAAACTCCTCAATAACTTTTTCCAATTCTTCTCCAATCGATTTCAATCGATTTTCAAACTTCTCATCTTTCGATGTCTCAAAACACCCATGAGCAACATACGACGTATCACCTTTATAATCAACAATCCCCCAACCACACCGCGCATATCCTGGATCTAAACCAAGCACACGAATTGACGATTGACTATTAACGATTGACATAGAAACATAATTACATTGTCATTCCGTAGTCGTACGGAATCCATGTGTTGTGTGATACTGTCATAATGGATCCCGTACGACTACGGGATGACAGCGGACAAAAATTTTGACTTTTACTTTTAACTTAAATTTGTATAAACTTCTGCAACATCATCTAATTCATCCAGCGCATCTAACATCTTTTGCAAACGTCCCATATCATCAGAAGATAACTCAACTGTATCCTTCGCCACCCACATAATTGATGACATATCAGGCTTTACATCATTCTCTTCAAACACTTTTGATAATGACGAGAACGATTCAACCGGCCCAGCAATATTCAATCCATCAGAATCATCAATCTCACTTGCTCCTGCATCCATCAACGCCAACTGCAAATCATCCGAAGCATCCCCTGGCGCTGACATAACTGCTCGACAATCAAACATCCACTTCACCGTCCCAGACCCACCAAACGATCCACCATATTTTGAAAACGCATGTTTAATATCTGAAGCTGCACGATTCTTATTATCCGTCACACTCTCAACAAGAATTGCAACTTTCCCTGGCCCATACCCCTCATACAACGCCTCCTCCATACGAGCACTATCTTTATCCTCTCCAGTCCCACGCTTAATCGCACGATCAATCGTATCCTTCGGCACAGCACCTTTTTTCGCGGAATCAATCGCCACACGCAACGTCGGATTTTTCTCTGGATCCCCTCCGCTTTGAGCCGCAATCTCAACCCCTCGAATCAACTTCGTAAACGAAGCCCCACGCTTTTTATCCTGCGCAGCTTTCCGCTGTTTAATATTATTCCACTTACTATGTCCAGACATATATTTTTTTGTAATAGTATTAAACCTTATCAGAAACACTATATATAATCAAAAAACTACGCAAAGCGCAGTTTTTACTACTCACTACCCACTACAAACTACTCACTAATCAAAGCCCAACCCCACTATCATCCGCTGGCGAAGCCGCAACAGGATCAGCCTGCTGACCATCATCCTCACCATCCTCACCCATCTCCGCCTCCATAGCAGCACGCCGCGCTGCTTCTTCTTCAGCCGCAATCCGCGTACGCTCCTCACGCATCTCCTGCATCTTCCCATCCAATTCATCTTTCAATGGAGACCCATCATAACCTGTTCCCGCAGGAATCAAGCGTCCAATAATCACATTTTCTTTTAATCCATCAAGCGTATCAACTTTTCCAGAAACCGCAGCACCAATCAAAACCTTAGCAGTCTCTTGGAAGGATGCAGCTGACAACAAACTCTGTGTTGAAAGCGACACCTTAGAAATTCCCAAGAATAATGGCTTACCAACCGCCAATTCACCCTTCGCATTCCCAACACGCTCATTCTCAATATTAAACTGCGCTCGCTCAACCACATCACCAGGCAAAAATTCTGTATCTCCAGTATCCTCAATATACAAACGTGAAAACATCTGACGAATAATCACCTCAACATGCTTATCACGCAATTTCTGACCCTGCCCTGTATAAATTGATTGAATCTCTTTCAAAATATATTTCGCTGTTGGATACTCACCCTTCAATTCAAACAACTGTTGCAATTCAATTGAACCAGAAGTCAGCGCATCTCCAGCCATTGCATCCTGACCATCCTCAACCAAAATCTTAAACCCAGCCGGAATCACATACTCTTTCACACTATTTCCTTCATACGTAATCACCGCCTTAGATTTTTCTGTAGTTACAATTCCAGTATGTTCCGCGATTTCAGTCGAGCCATCTTTATGCTCCATCAAAGCCGCACCCTTTTTAACCACATCACCTTCTGTAATCAACAAATTATCTGATTTCAATAATTTAAATTCATCACGAAGTGTATCATTATAAGTAATACGGATAATTCGCTGACCAGCCTTTCCTTCCAAAATTCGTTTTCCATCCGGTCCTTCAATCACACGACGATCAATCATCTCAACAGAAACCTTCCCCGCAACATCAGCAACAAACGCACGATGTTTCGGATTACGAGCCTCAAACAATTCCTCAACACGAGGCAAACCACGCGTAATATCAGTTCCACCAGCCACACCACCAGTATGGAAGGTTCTCATAGTCAACTGTGTTCCTGGCTCACCAATTGATTGTGCCGCAATAATTCCCACCGCAGTTCCAGTATCAACCAACTGATTTTTCGAGTGGTCAAATCCATAACATTTCTTACACACACCCTTATTCATTTTACATGTCAAAATGGATCGATATCGAATTTCTGGAATTTCCACATTCGCCAATTTCAACTTCAATTCTTCATCAATCAATGTATCAGCCTTCACAATAGTCTTTCGACCATCTTTAATTGGATCAATAATATACCGTCCCCAAATTCGAGATGACAATTTCTCACCCATCATATCTGACTCTTCAGAAGACAATGTAATTCCATCCTCATCTCCACAATCATCAGCGCGGATAACAATATCTTGTGACACATCAACCAGACGACGCGTAAGATATCCAGCATTGGCTGTACGCAAAGCTGTATCGGTCAAACCTTTTCGAGAACCGTGAGTCGAAATGAAAAACTCAATCACCTCAAACCCCTCTTTAAAACTTCCTTTCACTGGCAACTCAATAATGTCACCAGCAGGATTAGACACCAAACCTTTCATACCAACCACCTGCGTGAGCTGTCCCCACGTTCCACGAGCCCCAGACTCAATCATCCCAAACACTGCACCATTCACAGGAACTTGATTTCGCACATTTTTCACAATACGCTTTTTAATCTCATCCCAAACCTCAATAATCTTAATATGTCGCTCACCAGAAGTAAGCAAACCTTCATCATACTGATCTTCAATTTCATCAACACGACCATTACCCTCTGCAATCAATTCCGCTTTATCCGGAACAACCATAAAGTCATCCATTGAAAGCGAGTGCCCAGATTTTGTGACATATTTAAATCCTAATTCCTTCACTCCATCCAATACCTTCACTGCCAATTCCTGACCAACAGCCTCAATCGCATGATGAATCACATCTCCCAAACCTTTAGATGTAATTGCATGGTTATAATAAGGGAATGCATCTGTCAAAATATTATTGAAGATAACGCGCCCAACTGTAGTCATAATAACTGCAGGCTGATCATCCGTGAATCGCGCACGATCAATAAATCGCACACCAATTTTTTCTTGCAATCCAATCTTTCCAACCTCATAAGCCATCAAAGCTTCTTTCACACTTGAAAAGCGCTTACATTCTTTATCATCGCGATCCTCATCAACACAACTTGTGAGATAAAATGACCCCAACGCAATATCCTGTTTTGGTGTCACAATCGGCGTACCATTTGCTGGACGCAACAAATTCTTCGCAGCACTCATCAAATTTTCTGCTTCCCATTTAGCTTCTTCAGTCAACGGAACATGCACTGCCATTTGATCTCCATCAAAGTCAGCGTTAAACGCAGTACACACCAACGGATGCAACTGAATAGCCTTACCCTCAATCAAACGAGGTCGGAAAGCCTGAATACCCAAACGATGAAGCGTTGGCGCACGGTTAAGCAAAACATATCGCGTCTTCGTAACTTCTTCCAAAATATCCCAAACTTCAGGACGTTCAGATTCAATCACCTTCGACGCACTTCTAATATTATGCGCAATCCCGCGATTAATAATCTTGCTCATGATAAATGGTTTGAATAATTCCAGTGCCATGCGTTTTGGAATTCCACATTCATCAATTCTCATGTATGGACCAACCACAATTACAGAACGCCCTGAATAATCAGTTCGTTTACCCAACAAGTTAGATCGGAATCGCCCTTGTTTCCCTTTCAATGTATCTGCCAAACTTCTCAACTGTCGACGATTTCCCGCAGGGTTTGTCACAGTTTTTGTATGACGAGCAGAGTTATCAATCAACGCATCAGCAGCTTCCTGCAACATTCGTTTTTCATTTCGAACAATAATTTCCGGCGCATTCAAATCTCGCAAACGTTTCAAACGATTATTTCGATTAATCACACGACGATACAAATCATTCACATCAGAAGTAGCATATCGCCCACCATCCAATGCAACCATCGGACGCAAGTCTGGTGGAATCACAGGAACAACCGTCAAAATCATCCATTCAGGTTTAATCCCCTGACGATGCAGTCCTTTCAACAATTGTGTGCGTCGCACCATTCGCTGCTTCTTACTTTTCGGAGCTGTTTTCAAAGCTTCTTCTAATGATTTAATAGTTCCATCAACATCCATACGAGACAACAACATATGAATCGCCTCAGCACCAACTGCCGCATCAAACAAATGACCATATTGCAATGACATTTCTTGATATTGATGTTCTGTAATCAATCGCAAAGGCTCAATCAATTTCAATGCTGCATCAGCTTCTGCAAATTCTTCATCCAAAGACTCCATCTTGCGCTCACCTTCTTCTTCAGCTTCCACCTTAGTATATTTCGCTTCACCTTTTTCCAATTGATCCAACTTTCTCTTCAGATCATTTTCAATCTGTTTTTTCTTTCCCTTATATTCTGACTTCAATTGCTCATATGTTGCAACTTTCAAATCTTTATCAACATCCGTAATCACGAACATGGCAAAATAAATCACCTTCTCAACATTCTGCATAGACATGTCGAGAATCAATCCCAATTTTGATGGAATAGAACGCAAGAACCAAATATGTGACACAGGCGCTGCCAATTCAATATGCGCCATGCGTTCACGTCGTACCAAAGAATGTGTCACCTCAACTCCGCACTTATCACACACAATTCCTTTATAACGAATCTTACGATACTTTCCACAATAACATTCCCAATCCCTTGTAGGACCAAAAATTTCTTCCGCAAACAAACCACCCTTTTCAGGTTTTTGAGTTCGATAATTAATTGTTTCAGGTTTCATGACTTCACCAAAAGACCAATCCTTGATCGTCTCCGGAGAGGCGAGCTCGATCTTCAGTGCGTCGAAATCTGCTAATGGTTGATTAAACATATATTTTTGAGTGCGTAGTTTGTAGTGAGTAGTTTGTAGAAATGTATCGCGAAGCGATGATTTATAGATCGTCGCTATGCGACACATTTACTACTCACTACTCACTACTCACTACAAACTAATTATCGATCGATATTCTTAACCCGCGTTCGAGGTGAACGAACAGGTGGTGGCGGTGCACCCTTCTCTGGATCAGGTTTAGTGCTTTGTGAAATCACATCAAATGCACCAGCTTCATTCTTGCGCATTAATGAAACATCCAAACACAAACCTTTCAACTCACGAAGCAACACCTGAAATGACTCAGGAATGTTTCGCTTAATAATTGGTTCACCTTTAATAATAGATTCAAAAGCCTTAGACCGACCTGGAATATCATCAGACTTAATTGTCAAAATTTCTTGTAACATGTGACCAGCGCCATAAGCCTCAAGCGCCCAAACTTCCATCTCTCCAAATCTCTGTCCACCAAATTGCGCCTTACCACCAAGTGGCTGCTGCGTAATCAATGAATATGGCCCAATTGAACGTTGATGCAATTTATCCTCAACCATGTGCACCAACTTCAACATATACACCCAACCAACCGTCGTCACATGATCAAATGGTTTACCAGTTTTTCCATCGTACAATTGAGATTTTCCATCATCACTAAATCCTGCCTCGCGCAATTGCTCTTTAATTTGTGGAACTGATACACCATTCAACACAGGAGTTGCTGCCGTATATTGCATTGCATTTGCCGCAAGACCTAAATGAGTCTCGAGCAACTGCCCCAAGTTCATACGAGAAATAACACCCAATGGAGACAAAATAATATCAACCGGAGTACCATCTTCTAAAAATGGCATATCTTCTTGTGGCACAATCTTTGAAACCACACCCTTATTTCCATGACGCCCCGCCATCTTATCTCCCACCTGAATCTTACGAAGATCCGCAACACTCACCTGAACTGATTTAATAACTCCAGGCGAAAGCTTATCTCCATTTTCAGCAGAAAACACTTTGATATCAATAACCTTTCCATGTTCACCATGCTCAAGAGATAATGAAGTATCACGAACATCACGAGCCTTCTCACCGAAAATCGCTCGCAACAATTTCTCTTCAGCAGATAATTCCGTCTCACCCTTTGGAGTAATCTTTCCAACAAGAATGTCTCCCATTGAAACCTCCGCACCAACTCGTATCACACCTTCATGATCCAAATTCTTCAACTTCTCTTCTGAAACATTTGGAATATCTGAAGTAATCAATTCTGGCCCCAATTTCGTTTCTCGAACCGTACATGTGTGTTGTTCAATATGAACTGAAGTAAACACATCATCCTTTACCAACCGATCCGACACAATAATCGCATCCTCATAATTAAATCCATCCCAAACCATGTATGCAACCAAAACATTTTTTCCTAATGCAATTTCACCCTTATCAGTCGAAGGCCCATCAGAAAGCACATCTCCCTTTTTAACTTTATCACCAGTCGTGACCAAAATACGTTGGTTAATCGCAGATGAACTATTTGATTTCAAATATCGATTCACACGATACGTATGAACCTCTCCAGATTTTCCTGTGAGCTCAACAATGTTTGCACCAACTTTTGTAATCTCACCATCCTCATCAGCCAAAATCATATGCCCGGAATTTCGAGCCACATGTTCCTCAACACCCGTTCCAACAATAGGAGCTTCAGGCGCAATCAAAGGCACAGCCTGCCGTTGCATATTTGATCCCATGAGCGCACGAGACGCATCATCATGTTCCAAAAACGGAATCAACGAAGTCGCAATCGAAACAACTTGCTTTGATGAAACATCTACATAATCAACTTTCTCAACACTATCAAATCCAGGCTCCTGCTTATCACGCAACTCAACCTTATCCTCAATAAAATACCCATCCTTATCAACCTCCTTCACAACCGCCGTCGTAACAACCTTTCCTTCTTCAAACGCATTCAAATAATCAATTTCTGTTGTAACACGAGGCTTCACCAAAACCATATCACCATTTCCCTTCAACGCAGCCGCATGTTCTTTTGTAATTTT
>NZCD01000041.1 GCA_002688135.1 Parcubacteria group bacterium | reverse complement strand
GATTGCTTCGTCGTTCCCTGCCTACCGGCAGGCAGGCTCCTCGCAATGACAGTTAATGGAATGCGTGGAATTATAAAATCACACTTTGCTTTTTTTCCTCTTCCTTCTTTTCTAATACATAAATATCCGCACCATAATCATCCACCCCAACCAACCTCCCCTGCCCAGAAACAATCAACTCCAAATCTTTACACGCAAAACATCCATCACTCTTACACTTAAACGCTTTTATTTGTCTCGCTAATTTTATATCTCGCGCAACTTTCAAAACCTTTTCTCTTGATTCTTCCGATGGAGGCAACACTTGCTCAATCGGCTCATCATGATGCGCTACATACCAATAACTCGCCCCGACAACAGGCCACTCCTGACAATTCTCAACTAACAATCGATAAATCGGCAACTGCAACGATTCTTTCGATTCCTCATTCTTCCCCGTTTTAAAATCAATAATATGCACAGATTTCGATTCAGCATCATATTCCAACCAATCAATTAATCCACACAAAATAATATTATCCTCATCACTCAACCAAAAATACGGCAAATCCATTTGAATCTTCACCGCCAATCGAGAAAGTGGCCCAGGATTTTGCATCACACGTCGCAACATTTCCTGTCCCCTCTTTTTATAATTTGATTCTTGTTCTGATGACGCAAATCCACCTTTCTCACCCTCAAACTTTTTCCACACAACATCAAACTTCTCAATCAAAGAATCTCGAAATCGATCTGTTTTCGGCAAAACAGAAAGCGATTCCAAAACTTCATGCACCGCCCCACCCAAAGCCAACGCAGGCGACATCACCTTCACCTTATGCCCTGTTCGCGTATCTTTATATACATTCTTCAAATAATACGCGCGCGGACATTTCAAATAATCCGAAATCGATGAATGCGAAACCCAAGTCGCGCTAAATTTATCTTTCTTTGCCATATAAATTAGTGTCCATGAGCACCAACAAACTCACCGACGAAAAATAACAATGCAACACCCAACACTATTAAAATAAGATGCACAATGGAATGATCAATACGATTGTCATGATGCAATTCCGGAATCAAATCAGATAGAGCGATGTACAACAATCCACCAGCTGCAATCGGCAACAGCAGTTCAGCCAATCCTTCAACCCGCCCAGCAAATATAATGACTAACAACGCACCAAGCACACTTCCCAATTCCGAAACAATACTCCAAAACAACACGCGCGCTTTTTTCATGCCAGATGCAATCATCACAGAAAAATCCCCAATCTCTTGCGGGAGTTCATGCGCAACCTCTGCAATCGCCGCAGAAATTCCCACAGGAATCGAAACCAAAAATGCACTTGCCACCAAAACCCCATCCAAAAAATTATGAATAAAATCACCCACAATAACGAGACTAGCAGTTGAATGCAATCGTGATGTATTACACACACCACCCTTTCGATCAATCCCATGCTTATGACAATGCTGAATCACCAAAACCTTCTCAACAACAAAAAACAAAATAATCCCAACCAATATCAACAGCGAAGCTTTATGCGGATCATGCAACTCAAACGACTCTGGCAACAAATCAAAAAACACCGCACCCAACATCGCACCAACAGCAAACGAAAGAAAATAATGCGCAATCCTTTTGACAATATCAGACTTCCACAACAACAAAAGCGCACCCAAAAAACCAAGCACGCCGGCAGCTGATACCACTAAAATAATAATGAGATTGATGCTCATAGACGATCATTTTATCAATAGAACCACATTTAAGCAAACAAAAAACCTCCATGCATCCGAGGTTTTTTGATGTGAGATCTGTCTTGCTATAGACTTGTAATTTTGATTATTTCTTCGGCATGATTGAATGCCATGCAAACCCGTAAATCCACGCCCACAAGTACACCTGCACTGCTCCGTAAAAATAACTCACAGAATCAAACCCTTCAAATCCGATAAATGAAAGTTTCATCAGTGACATGTGTAATATTGGTTCAGCTGTATTAACAAGCCCCCAGAAAAAACAGAGAGTAAATACTGCAACAAAAAACAAACCTAATCTATGTACACCATATGAATGATTATTTCGTTTTGATTTTTTCGCCATGTTTTTCACCTCCTTTCACGTTGAACCTGTCAAACAATACCGATTTTGCCAAAACATTATTGCATGACAGATTCAAATCTACGAACTATTATTTATGATTTCCACCACTCATTCAACTTTGATGGCATTCCCATCAAGTACAACAATGCAAGCGGAGCACCCCAGTTTGCCCATCGTTCAACAAAATCCCACCAATCTCCTCCTGTAAGCGGACGAATAAGCGCTGTCCACAATCCCCACAACGCTGCCCACAAAACAACCGCACGAATTGGTTTTAACAACACAATCAATGCCACAAGGATATCCATGTATCCTATATATGTAAGCAATTGAGTTGCTTGTGCGAGATCAACAGACAACATCTGCTGAATCCACCCAACCCACTGCTCTTTACCCTGGAGCGCGAACACACCGTGCCCGATAAATTCTCCAGCAACCGCGATGCGCAATACCCACATCGCCATATTCGTATTTGGTTTCTTCATACCAATACTTAATAATTAGTTTTTTATTATAACATAAAACTAATCAAAAAGTCATCCCGGCGCAGGCCGGGATCCATGCAATTTAGCAAAATGGATCCCGACCGGAGTTTATGCTGGCGACGCCAGAGGCAGTGCCGGGATGACTTTTGAAACTACCAGTCTAATGTTCCTCCTGTTTGATATTCAGTCACGCGTGTTTCGAAGAAGTTTTTTTCTTTTGATAGATCGATCGCCTCTGACATCCACGGGAATGGATTTGTCACATTAAACTGTAATGGCAATCCAACACGCGATAATCGACGATCCGCAATATACTCAATGTACTGCTTAAATCCTTCTGCATTCATCCCAAAAATTCCTTTTGGAAAAACTGTTTGTGCATAAGTATATTCAAGCGTCGCAGCTTCACGAACCAAATTCACAATATGCTGTTGAAATTCCGGAGTCCACAATTCAGGTTGCTCCTCTTTAATCGTATTGATCATATTGATACCAAAATTCAAATGCTGCGATTCATCACGCATAATATATTGAATCTGCTCTGCCGATCCCATCATTTTATTTTGACGCTGAAATCCAAACATCACCGCAAATGAAGAATAAAAGAAAATCCCTTCTAAAATCAGAGCAAACACACACATGTTTTCCAAAAATTTCTGATCATTCTCAAATGTCCCAGTTTTAAATTCTGGGTTGAAAATTCCTTCATTAAACGTAAGAACAAACGATGCTTTATTGTAAATCGCATCAACCTCACGATACATATTGAAAATTTTCCCTTCATCAAGCGCCAACGACTCAACAATATATTGATACGCATGTGTATGAATCGCCTCTTCATAAGCTTGGCGCAACATATACATTCGACATTCCGGCGATGAAATATGTTTATAAAACGCAATCACAATATTATTCGCCGCAATCGAATCCGCTGTCGTAAAAAACCCCAACACAGTTTGAAATGCCTCACGCTCCTCTGGCGTCAAAAAAGTCGGCGATTTCCAATGCTCAATATCACGCTGCATGGAAATCTCCGTCGGCAACCAATGATTTGCATTCCCGACATTATAAGCTTCCCACGCAAACGTGTGTTTCATAGGATACAACTGCATGACATCAGCATCCTCGCCGTTTATGATACGACGTTTATTGATATCGACTGGTGTACTTGTTTTTTCAATAGGCATAAAAGTAAAATCAAAACTCAAAAGTAAAAAATCAAAACCACAACTCAAAATTCAAAACTAAATCATCTCTGCCTTTTCTTTAATATACTCATAATCAAAATAGTTCTTACCAGTTTTATAAGCCTCAATACTTGATGGACATGCTTTAAATAAAGGCGAAGGAATTTGATCAATATCATACCAATCCCATCCTTCACATTTATGTGGCTCACATACGCGCGGTTCGCCAGATTTCCAATCACACAAAATTCATCAGCCGAAGAAAACGAACATTTTCAATCTCAATGCCAGTTTCTTCCATCACTTCGCGCTTAGCACATTGTTCAAAACTTTCCATGTACTCCATATGGCCACCTGGCCACGCATATTGCCCCTCGCCATGCGCTCCTTTACGTTTCCCCACTAAAATTTTTCCATCCTTAATAACCAGCACTCCAATTCCTACTTTTGGTCGTTGTTGTTCCATATAGATTGCTTCGTCGTTACTCCTCGCAATGACGTTTTCGTGTCATTCCCGCGAAGGCGGGAATCCAGTAGTTTGCTTCTGGATTCCCGCCTTCGCGGGAATGACAATTGTGACTAAGTACTGATCCTGTCGAGATCCTTCGACTTCGTTCCGCTATCGCTGCACTTCGCTCAGGATGACGGTGGTGCTACTGACACGCCTCACAATCTGGATCTTCAATGCGGCATAATTTTATTTCTCCTGCTGGGACTTTCGTTTCTGTGATATTTCCTTGTGTGGCTGCTGTCTCTACGGCTACAGGTGCGGAGACCGCATCTTTCGCAGCAACAGTAGATCGCTTATGCGTATCACCAAACTGCTGCGTCGCAACTGTTGATTTCTCAACCTGCGAAACCGCCAACGTCCTCAAATAATACGTCGTCTTCAAACCAAGCTTCCAAGCATACAAATACAAATCAGAAATATCCTTTCCAGATTTTCCTGCGTAAAACACATTCATTGATTGCGATTGATCAATCCACTTTCCACGAGCTGCTGCTGCACGCATCAACCAACGTCCATCAATCTCAAACACTTCTTTATACTTCTCACGAACATTTTCTGGAATTTCTGTAATCTTCGCGATCGATCCATCATGATATTTCAATTTGCCCAACATCTCATCATCCCACAAATTCAACGATTTCAATTCCTTAACCAACATTTTATTCACCACAGTGAAATCACCAGACGCATTCGATTTCACATAAATATTCTTATAGATCGGTTCAATCGTTGGCGTACATCCAGAAATATTCGCAATCGTCGCAGTCGGCGCAACAGCTAAACAATTAGAATTACGCAACCCATATTTCGCAACACTTGCTCGAACCGGCGCCCAATCCATCTGACCTTCACGAGGAGTATCAATCGCAACCCCACGTTCAGCCTCCAACAAATCAACCGTATCAACAGGAAAAATACCTCGATCCCATTTAGAACCCTCAAACGTAGAATACGCACCACGCTCCTGCGCCAATTGAGACGAAGCTAAAAATGCATAATATGAAATAATCTCTTCAGAACGATCTGCAAACTGCACACACTCCTCACTATCAAACTGAATATTCATCTGATACAACGCATCCTGAAATCCCATCACACCCATCCCAACCGGACGATGTCGCAAATTAGAATGTTTCGCCTCCTTCGTCGGATAAAAATTCGCATCAACTACATTATCCAACATGCGCATTCCTGTCGTAACCGTCGCACGAATTTTATCCTCATCCAAAACACCATCCTTGATATGACGAGATAAATTCACACTTCCCAAATTACACACCGCCGTTTCATCCGCAGAAGTATTCAACGTAATCTCTGTACACAAGTTAGAACTATGCACCACACCAACATGATCCTGTGGAGAACGAATATTACTTGGATCCTTAAATGTCACCCACGGATGCCCCGTCTCAAACAACATCGTCAACATTTTCTTCCACAACTCCTTCGCAGGCATAATTTTAAACAACGCCAAATCCCCTGCCGCAGCCTTTTCCTCATACTTAATATACTTCTCCTCAAACTCCTTTCCATATACATGATGCAACTCGGGAGTCTCTTCAGGAGAAAATAAAGTCCACTGACCATCTTCTTGCACACGCTTCATAAACAAATCCGGGATCCACGCCGCTGTATTCATATCATGCGTGCGACGACGCTCATCTCCAGTATTTTTTCGCAACTCAATAAAATCTTCAAAATCAATATGCCAATTTTCCATGTATGCACATGTTGCACCACGACGTCGTCCAGATCGATTAATCGCAACAGTCGTATCATTAGCAATCTTCAAAAATGGAACAACACCTTGCGACTCAACTCCTGTTCCTTTAATAAGAGCACCTGTTCCACGCAAATTCGTCCAATCATTTCCAATTCCTCCAGACCATTTCGATAACTGCGCATTATCTCCCAAACACTTAAAAATATGATCAAGAGAATCTTCAATCGTAGTTAAGTAACAACTTGAAAGCTGCGGATGTGCCGTTCCTGCATGAAACAACGTTGGCGTGGAAGGCACAAACAACAACTGCGACATATTCTCATAAAACTCAACTGCGCGAGCATCACGTTGTGCCGGAGGTTCATTTATCGCCAACCCCATCGCAACACGCATCCAAAAAATCTGTGGAGTTTCCAATTTCTCGGAAGTAACGGGATTTTGAATGAAATACCGATCTGCCAAAGTCTGCACACCCAAATATTCAAACAACTCATTCCGAGAAAAATCAATCTTTGTTGAAAGATAACTCAAATCAAACAACAACATGCGTGGATCCAATTTCCCAATCTGCGCACCCTTATGAATACTCTCAACAAACGCGCGACGCAACTGCTCATCCAAATTACCAAAATCAACCTTCTCAATTCCAATCACATTCTTATATAAACGATTCAACAAAATCCGCGATGCAACTTTTGAATATGCTGGATCACGTTCAATCGAACTGCGAGCAACCATCACAAGCGCACGTTCAATATCTTCCACTTTAATATCATCATACAACTCACTACGACATTGCTGCGCAAGCGCTTTCACATCAACACCATCTTCATATCCGGCAGCAGAATAACTTAAACTCGCAATCAACTTCTCCATCGAAAATAATTCACGCTTTCCATTTCGCTTTGTAATATACAATCCCTCCTCCTCAATTTTCTGCAAAACCTCCTCAACTTTCTCCTCTCGCTTTTTCTGATGCTCATATCGATAAATAATGTATGCCTTTGCAACACGAAAATGCCCATGCTCCATCAACACTTGCTCAACAGTATTTTGTACATCCTCAACACTTGGCGTGCGATCTACAAAATTCGCATTCAACAACTTCACCACCTCAACAACCAACTCACGCAAACCATCATCATCAGACGAACCTGTCTCATGCACAAAAGCCTTTCGCATCGCCTCATGCAATTTCTCTGGCTCAAAATCTACAATCTCTCCACTGCGCTTTCGTACTGATTTGATGTTGGTGCTGTACATAAAGAATTGCGAGGCTAAAACAATCGACTTATCTGCGATCCTCCAAACGCACAGTCGAGCATCTTGCTCCTCCTTTAATAAGTAGTGATTTGTAAAACTACATCTCGTAGTCAAATATTATTCTGACTACGAGATGTAGTAATTCACAACTCAACTCAATTCCAAATAGATTATACCACACTCTCAAAAAAGCACTTATCCCCCATCCGTAGATAACAACATGGGCAAAAGAACAACTTGACAAAACCATCATTCCTCAAATCCGTATGCACCCCGCTCAAACCGTGACTATCGCGAACCGGTTCGCAAGCCAGTCAGTCGCGTATCATACAATGGCGGATGCCCACAAACATGTCCGAGTAGTTTTATTGTTGACAAACTCATTATTGCTGGATATGATTAATTAGGTTCATTGAAACGCTCGGCACAGGGGATTTGTCATGAGCATTGCATTTGAAACTACTCACAAAGGTTCACATCGTGCGCACTGGGACAGAATTATCAAACGAGGAGTTGCAAACGAAGAAGCAAATCAAAAACTACGCATTCTTCAAATGATGGGAATTAGCTTATTCGATGATATTTTTGAAAAAGCTGAATCAGGCACATACACTTTAGCTGATCCATCTGAAATAAATGTCAGTACAGTCGGACAAATAATCGAACGAACAATCGGAAAACGAGTTGATTACATAACGCTAGTTTCAATTATAGAAGCGTCTCACATGCCACTAGGTCAAAGCTTCCCAACTCTACTTCTAAAACGAATTGAAAGAAAGAAAAAAGGCAAATTACTAGACGATCCATTTGCACGAGAAATATTCAGGAATGCATATATAGGAATAGAACCCCCAAACTTCGGATGGCTCTATGATGAATGCATGCACACGCTCCTATTCACACTAATTTACACATTCTACAAAGCAGCATCTGGAAGCATTAGAGTAAAAGCCGATACACAAGCATTGCGCGAATGCCTCACATCCTGCATCCCCATCGGACAACACGCAAAAAATCCAACCACATGGTTTGTAGCCTGTGGATAAGTGAAATCCCGTACGCGGGATTTTTTATTTTCAATTTATATACCAAAACTACAAACTCAAGAGAATATATGCTACTATATAAAAGAAGTATAACTTCAAAAGAAAGGAGGTGACATACATGAAAAAAATGAGTCAATTAGACATGTTAGGATGGGCATTGCTCGTCATCGGTGGTTTGAACTGGGGTTTGGTAGGTTTTTTCCAATACAACCTCGTAGATTCTCTATTGAAAGAAGGATCTAGCGCATCGCGTGTTGTGTATGCGGCAATTGGTCTTGCAGCTCTCTGGGCACTAGCTCAATGTAGTTCATGCAAGAAAAAATAATTTTGGCGACTATTATGAAAAAATCCTCAACCAGAGGATTTTTTCTTTTTATGGTATAGTGATTAAAAATAAGCATACACTATGAAAACTAATCACGATAAACTTATCCGCGATAAAATCCCTCAAATTTTGATACAAAAAAACATACAAGCTGCTGTCCGAACACTCACAGATGAAGAATTCGTAAATTATGTAAAAAAGAAGGTCGTAGAAGAAGCAAAAGAAGTACAACAAGCAGAATCACCCAAAGAAATACTACAAGAGTGCGCAGATCTAACAGAAGTGCTAGAATGTCTCATGAATACCCACAACCTATCATGGAATGACATAGCACAAGCAAGATCAGAAAAAAACAGTATTCGAGGAGCATTTACAAAAAAACTGCTGCTTATCAATACTGAATAAATAATAAGTATCATAAATATTGCAAATTCATTAAAAAAAACAAGACACTAAATTTAAAAATGCATTATAAACCTAGACAAAAAAAACAAATAAAAGTATAGTGCAATATATGAAAAAAATACTACTTACCGCAGCAGCAATAGTCTTACTTGGATTTGGCTGCGAATCAAAAGAACCAGAACCAAAAACAGCAGCACAACTCGAAACCGAGCGTTTTGTTGAACATCCAAATGACATCATGCTCAAAAATCAAAAACCAGGACAAACAGTTGCTGTTGCGGAAACCAAATTTGCGAAACCAGGATTTCTCGCTGTTATTGAGCCAGCACAAGGAGAAGATGACGAAGAATCAATAGTTGGATATTCACCAATTATTCAATCCGGCCAAAAACAAAATCGAAAAATCGCCCTCACTGTTTTGATGGAAGAAGGCGAAACATATATCGTGCGAATGTATGACGATTCAGACGGAGATACAGAATTTAAATTGTCAAAAGATAATCCAATTTATCTAGCAGGAACAACAGATTTGTTAGAAAAATCTTTCACGGTTGTTGCAGAATAAATTATCCAACCAAAACACTTCCAGTTGGAAGTGTTTTTTGATCCAACAAAAAACCACGAAGTAACTCTTCTAATTCTGACAAAGATGTGACTTGCATTATTTTTGTACGCATTTCCTTCACGCCCGGAATTCCTTTCAAATACCAACTTAAATGTTTTCGGAATGTAACCACTCCCCTTTCGCCATAATGTTCCACATGCAATCGAGCGTGTTTCATACACACATCAAATCTTTCTTGTAATGAAATCGGTGCTGGAGCTTTTCCGGTTTCTAATACTTCACGAGCTTGTCCAAAAAACCATGGATTCCCCAAACATCCCCGCGCAATCAAAACCCCATCACATCCTGTTACCTTAAGCGCTTCTGAAACTTGTTCTGGTTTATGAATATCTCCATTAGCTAAAACAGGAATTGAAACTTGTTCTTTTACTCGACCAATCATTTCCCAATCTGACACACCAGAATACCCTTGAGTTTTTGTTCTTCCATGCACAGTAATCAATTCAGCCCCAGCATCTTCCAAATATTTTACAAAATCTATTGCTTCAGTTGGGTCACTCCAACCCAAACGAATTTTCGCAGAAAGAGGAACAGTAATATTTTTTTTCATTTCGCGAACAATCTCGCTTGCAAGTTTCGGATCCTTCATTAAACCCGCACCATTAAAATTCGAAACAATTTTATACACAGGACATCCCATATTAATATCAATTCCATCCGGATGATATTTCTCATCAACTAACCGCGCAGCCTCCCCCATCGTTTTTGGATCTCCACCAAAAATCTGCTGAATAATTGGTCGTTCACGCTCATCAAATCGAGCCATCTCAAATGTTTTCTCATTTCCTCGAACTAATGCTTCAGAAGAAACCATCTCACGAAACATCACCTCTGCTCCCAATTCTTTTGCAATCAAACAAAACGGCAAATCAGACATGTCTGCCATTGGAGATAACGCAATAATAGGTTTTTTCATGGTTTTCCAATCCATAGAACACAATCCTAAACCAATCCCCCCAAAACATCAACCCTTGACAAACCCAAAACTATCATACTCTGAAGTATGATAGTATTTAAAAAGAACCAGTGATATGGCAAAATTTACAAAATCTCAAAAACTTAGCGAAGAAAAAGAAAAAGCAATTCTTGTTATCTTGTGTCATGTCATAACAAGATTAAAAAAAATGGATCAAGTTGCAGAATTTCTTTCCAATCTACTTACCCCCGCAGAAACAAGAATGATTGCCAAAAGATTAGCTGTAGCAAACATGCTGATAGAAAATCACAAATACAAAGCAATCGCCAAAGAACTCAATGTCGGTGAAGCTACTGTTGCTAGAATGAGTGAATGGATAAACAATTCTGAAAAAGGATTTCTTGAGTCATACCGAATTAGTCGATCCTTCAAACCCAACATCGGGACACCAAAAAAATGGCACGAACTGACTGATTTTGAAAAACTTATGGAGATGTTAGGATCATATAACGCCGGACCGAGAAGTTACAATCAAAAACAAAAAGCAGCCCACCTAAAAACAAAACAAACAATTCACAAACTTAAAAGAAAAAAATAAAACTATCATACTCTGAAGTATGATAGTTTTTTGGGTGTAAATAAAAAAACCCCGTGGAGAAATGGCTCGTAGCCAAATCTCTCACGGGATCTAAAGGAAAGAACTAAGACATGATAGACCGTTGTGGTAGGTAAACCAGAGCGTCCTTTTCAGGATAGCTCCAGAATAACGGTCTGCGCGGATGCACCTAACCCATTAGGGTTTGACGGTGCAGTAGAGGTTGGGGTTGCCCAGCGTGTCAGTCGGCGTAGTGCCGTCCGGACCGATGCACTTGGCATCGCAATTGCAATCCGGAGAAATCTGGAACAGACCATCGATCTGTTTCAAACCCTCCTGACAATTGGCGCCAGTGTACCCAACACCCCACTCCTGACCAGCCACATTGCATGGCTTGCCAGAATGGCACTTGGCATTGGAAATGATCACGCCGTCACCCCAGACCTTGAAGGCCGTGGGTCCGACACACCAGTTGCTGCCGCTCGCTGGATCCCAACAATTCGCATCCGTGTACCAGCCCTGAAGCTCGTAGTCCGGATTGGTGAGGCGAACCTCACAAAACTTGTTGGGGTCACCCGGATCAGGATCAGGCTGCGGATCGACGCCACCACCATTGCAATTCTCATGCACTGTGGGGTCGCTGTCATAGCAGTCACCCGCAACTGGAACGTATTTGCTGGTGGCACTGCACAAACAGGTCGAGCCCGCCTTGCCGAAACCATCGCCATCGCCGTCCCAGTAGTGAGGAGTGCAACCATCGGCACCCTTCTCATCGACCTGACCGTCGCCGTCATTGTCCTTGCCATCGCATGTTTCCACCGACGGATCGGGATCAGGCTGTGGGTTAGCCGCACAATCGAACTCCTCGTGACCACATCCGTACTCCGGATCGCAATAATCCTTCGTACACGCGTTGCCGTCGTCGCAGTTCTTGGTGAAATCCTCACCCAAACCTGAGACGCACGCGCCGGCGAAACACCAGCTCGTAAGCGTACAAACGCTGCCATCGTCACACGAGATACTGTCCGTGCTTTCGAACTTCCCGTCATCATTCAAGAAGACGGGATCGTTCTTACACAGACCGTCGACACAAGTGTCGAACGTACAGACGCTCTGATCATCACACTCACTGTCCGCTGTGCACTCTGTACAACCAAGGCCAGAGATGCAAACTTCACCAAATCCGCACAACCCATTCTTGGGCGTGTTCGTGCAGCCGCCACCCGGCGAACAAGAATCGACCGTACAGTCAACGCCGTCATCGCAAGGAGCGCCATTCGTGGCACAAAATCCGTTGTCACACGTAAGCACCGTGCAAGGATTGCCGTCATCGCAGTCCGAAGGAGTAACGCAGTTGGAACCACCCGCCCCAGAACACAAGCCATTCACGCACTGATCGCCGGACGTGAAATCCGAACCATCGTTACACGAATTGCCGTTGTTGATGAACTGACATCCGGAACCCGAATTGCAGGTATCGTCCGTGCACTCGTTGCCATCGGAGCAATCACGCTCGACGGAAACCGTACACACACCAATCTGACAAATCGCCTCCAACGCACAGGCATTGCCGCTGTTGCAGCTCAACCCATCCTGCGGCTCTGCTTCGACAATGCAGCCGACGCCAGAGAGACAGGTATTGCGGGTACAGACGTTGCCGTCGTCGCCGCAAAGGAAGTTGGTCGGGATGTGCTCACACGTCGCCGTGCTCACTTCGCAGAAATCCTGCGTGCAGTCGATGCCGTCGTCGCAATCCGCAGACGAAGCGCAAGGCCTCCCGGGATCGGTCGGACCAGTGTCCGGCGGCGTTCCCTCATCGGGATTCGGAAGACTTGCATCCTCCGCCGCCACAATGCCCTCATCGTCACCGGACTTCTGTTGACAACCGAAACCAGCGCCAGTGATTACCAGAACCAAAGAAAGAAAGAAAACTCGATTCATGAACCTCATGAATGCCTCCAAAAAATGAATTGAAAGTGATTGGAGGGAAGTGAAACATCATGTAACACCTCCCGAACGATCTAGAAGCTAAGCTGCAACTCGACCGTACCTCCTACAGAAACATCATGTCCTGCGTCAATGTGGCCGTCATCTCCGACCAAGACCCCTGCGCCAACTGAACCGTACTTGAAATCCCAACCCAAAAGCGCGCGAGCGCCGATGAACTGCGAAATCGTAGGACTGACGTCCTCGTTGATTTCAGCAAACGCATGTGTGGAGCCATAGTAGAAACCAGCCTCCATTAGCATTCCAAAATCCATGACGTGTCGGAAACTCACAACTGCATCCACCAACATAGTGGAATGATCACCATAAGCACCGCCATATCCGATTCCAGCAGAAGCACAAATGTTCCCTAGCTGACCTTTGGAGCCAAGCGGGAAGCACAGAAACGGAGCAGCTACACCGCCGCCCGTCGATGAATCCCGATTCCCACTCCACAGAGAAGCTCGCAGACCAAAGCCTGGACGAACCAACTTGTTTTCGACAGCTTCGATACGACTAGTATTCGCTTGAACAACAGATTCGAGATCAGTCAAACGCTTCACAACCTGAAGTTCAGTC
>NZCD01000040.1 GCA_002688135.1 Parcubacteria group bacterium | reverse complement strand
CATACGTGGACGTTTACTCTTAGGCTTCGGACGCATCAAGTCGATGCTTACTGTTCCCAGCTTAGGGTGGAATTCGACGAATTCGAATCGCTCGCCAATCAGCTCGACGTCAGGAAGCTCGTCCATGTCGTCAACCGAAATTTTGTTTTTCAATTGACGAGGTAGGCGAAGTGCGAGTTCGTCTGCAAGTCTTTTGCCTCGACCTGCTTTGAACAGGCTGAGTTTTTCCGGGTGCAAGTCGAGAATCAACAGCGTGCCGGTTTCGGAATCATACGGCCACGTTTTTTTGTTTTTTGGAAGTGCTTCCGGACTGATCGGCTTTCCTTCAATAGCCTTTGCACCACACTCACTAGTGACGAGAGTAAACTTCACCACTACATCAGGTTGATCTTTGGATACAGTTACTACGGTCACCCTACTGGCAATCGAGAATAGCACCTGTTTGACTCCGGTAGCGTATTTACCACGCTGTCCTTCTTCTACTGATGCTGTTGATTTACCAATGGAGGCGAATGAGTTTCGATTTGCTGCATTCATGCCAATCCCGTTATCGAGAAAGATGAATTGAGCTCGATTGTCTGTTCTGATCTGGATTGCGTTAGCTCCCCAGTCCAGAGCGTTTTTAATGAGCTCAATGATGCAGTGAATGATGTCTTTGCCATCGAAGATGTTGTCGAAGACCTGGTGGCCAATTGACATTTCAATATCAGGAACTTGAATCATGTTTTTCTCCTTTTGTTACTCATGTACCTGTTCCGATTCCGATTGTTTTGCCAGATGCTGTCGTGAGCTATCAAATAGATCACATAATTTACCTGGATATTCATGTGCAAATTGGCGAATTGCCAATTCTAGTTCTGCGATTTCCAACTCAAGGTCTTCGCGTACGTTCGCGCGAATGTTGTCATTCTTGATTTGTGAGCACATATTAAGCAAGCCTCTGGTAATCTGGATATACTGCTTTAGGTTTTCAATAAGCCCTTTGCTTGGCTTTATGTCTAGCGAGGCAAATCCAGATTTTGTCAGGCATAACTCGACGCCAGTAGGGGATGTTCCACCGCCTACTTTTTCAAGTGGTAGAACCTGTGCAGGCTTTCGTTTTCGTGGCGGGCGCGCGGGTTGCTTTGCGCGGAAATCGCCATTTGAACGAGTTGGTCTGCTTGATGTTTTTTTCTTTCGCTTTACAGGGCCCATGACAGGCATTGTAAATGATTCATCGTTTTGTGGTTCTGGTTTGGCGGGTTCAGGTTTTGGTTCGAGCTCTGATTCAGGTTTGAATTCAGGTTCTGTTATTTCTTGGACTGTTGGTTTGAGAGCGATTATGCTGTCGTTGATACTCTCAAGATAGTTTTCAGCTTTTTCGATGACCTCTTCAATACGACTTTTGGGAACACGCCCTTTTAATGCACCATGATACGCGGTAGTGGTGATTCCTAGTGCTTTTGCTCTGTCTTTCACCATCGTTATGTGCAATTTCATTCGTTCGAGTAGCACTGCAAGTTCGGCAGATTTTTCCATTCGCGCTGCTTTGATTTCAGCGATTCTCTGTTTAATTTTTCTGCTGAAGTTTGGGTGCGTCAGAATCTCATCGACCCTGTTTGCGATTTCTGGTTTAGATATTTCGATGAGAGCTTCTCTGCGAAGGTTCATTGCGTTGTATACTGTATCCTGCAAATCTTCGCCGAAAACAGAGGCAAGACCCATGTTACTAACTAATCCATAGAAATGGACTGCATGAGCTTCGAGCAAGACGAAGATTCGATTGACCGTTTCTTCTGTGTATGCTGCGAGCGAAATATATCCACCTTTTAGATTGGTGGTTACTTCCACTAATTTTTCGTATAGGTCCATGCGATTGACGGCTTTGCAAAAAGCTTTAAGTCCTTCACCTTTTGTAACAACAGATGTTCGTTTGTATATCGCGCGCACGCAGTTTTCTGTAGATCCACAATGAATCGCAAACTGTGTAACCGTGTTTTTGTTTTTTCCGTTTACTGGTTTTTTGCCATTACGGTCACGATATTTTTTGTATTCAAGGTGGCAAACCATGTGCAATTCACTTTGCAATGGTATCAATGTACATACTTTTTGTTGTGCTCTATGAAGAGCCGTTTGCACTTCTAGTATTTGTGCTGCATTAGTCCTCTTCATTTATACCTCTTGTGGTGTTTGGTTTGTGAAAGATCTGGTGCCTTGAAAGGCTTTTTTGAGGCAGCAGAGTGGTTTGGTGCTTCAAAAAAGGCTCTCAATGTGTGTGGTGTATCCTAGCTATGTTTAGCTTAAATGTCAAGTATATCGGCGTTATCGCCTGTCAATTTGTTTGTTTTATTGTATGTCGCTAAATTTAGTTGTTTTTATCATGTAATAGTATTTCTTGACCATGGGCGGTTTTTTTGCTAATTTTTTTAGGAGTTCTTTTCAGGAGTACATCATGCATGAGTCAATTGCAAAGCGTGTTGTTCGTGAGATGTTTTATATTGAATGTGTCGGTCAATGGCTTACATGGGAAGAGATTGAGGATGGGAATATTTTGATTCTCATGGGGGATCAGCCGCGTGAGATGCAATTTATAAATCAGCTTGGTTTTAATCCATTCAGTGTTTGTTCTGTTGAGCGAGATGAAGATATTTTTCGTTTGCAGCAACGGATGGTTTTGGATGGCGATGTGCAGGCATCATTGTATTTTGGAGAAGCAAAGAATTATTTGTTGATGATGTTGCATCATTACAAAAAATTTCTTGTTTTGAACCTTGATGCTGAAGGTAGCTATCGAATGCAGCTCGATCCTTCGATGACATCTGTGATGCAGTTTTGTGATGCAAATCCGAGAACTGTTGTTGCAATGTATTCCACGATCGGGAGGAACTTTAATACTGTTTGGGAAGGCATTAAGGCTTTTCCGCTTTTGGCTTGGCTTGCTCCGGATGTTGCGCGTGAGTTGTTTTCTGCATTGCATTTTGGATACAGTCAGACGGATTGTACGCAGCTTGAGAGATTTGTTGTTCGTGATTTTTTTTGGATTGCAAGTCAGATTGAGCATCTTGTGCAGGCTTCTATGTTATGCGGTCACATTGAGAAGAATGATTTTGAGTGGTTTGTTTCTGCCTGTTCATCTTTGTGGAAATATGTCCAAGGTCATCCTAAGCGCAAACTTCGTGTTAAGCATATATTTGAGCTTGTTGAGGGTTGGAAATTAGCAGAACCGGAATTGTCTGATTTGAGTCGTTTGCCAAAGATTGAGATGCATATTACTCGTTTGATGCATGTGTATTATAATGCACGTCGACCGTGGTCGCAGCGATGTTGGTTTACTAGATATGAAACAGAGCCTGTTCGAAAGCGTAATATTTCGACAGTACTTGAGGGTTTGTGTCGATTGTTTATAGAAAGGCCATTCGTTTATGTTGATCGCGAAGGTAACCGGCATAATGTTGATTTGTCAGGTGTCACATCAAACAGAATAGACAATAATGTGATTTGGTCGAATCGAGACTTGTATACGAAGTTTAAGGCGCGTAAACTCAAACCTGGTGTGTTTATTAGAAGGGAGGAGGTAGAGTGATGGCTGTAGTAAATGAAGCTTATTGGTGTAAAGGTAGGCTTACTCCTGCGGGTGTGCGTTTCGTACGAGAGCGGGCTGAAGGTGGAGATGACGAAGATAAGATTTTGTCATTAATGAAAGGTGGCCGTCCTTTAAATGCTCGGGCTATGGTTGGATTGTACGTGAAGACGGTTCGAAAAGGTGCTGGACATAATTTGGAACCCACCCTGCTGCCGAATATGTATGTCGCAAACGGTAAATTGACGAAAGTTGGGAAAGCACGAGTGCATGCATTGGCTGCAAAAAGTTCGACAATTACCGCTCAAGAGATTCTCGATGAGATGGGAATTACAGAGATTTCCGAAAGATCGATGCGCGCAACACTTGCACATGCACCTACAAGGCGCCCGCCGAAGAAGAAAAAGTAATCGCACTATGGGTGCGATTTTTTAATGAAAAACCCTACACTGTGTTTGTGTAGGGTCACCGCGTAAGTGATTATGTCGCGTTGGGTTTTTTTGTCAGATAGTTAACTCGTTTTTGAATGAGGTGCTGTAATCTTGCTGGAGTTGCGCCGTGCATGTCAGCGAATTGCTCGAGGATGTTGCATGCTGCATCGAATCGCTCGAGTGCTTCTTTATTATCGATTTCAATTCTGGCTCCATCGAAGTCGTATTCGCTTCGAGATGTTCCAGCTTCCTCGATCATGAGTGCCAGCTGCCAGCACATATAGCAAGCTTCTCTGTCCATGACACCAGGACTCACGAACAGGATTTCCATCTCATCCATCACATCTTCGTTTTGTGTACTGCAGATTTGTGCGAAGGTGATGCCCCCAAACAGCCAGCTACAGAATTCGAATGTATCGATTTCATCTGACGGGAGATTGCGTGACCAGAATTCTGGATCAGCATCAGCGGGGTTAGCTGCGTCATTTGATTGCAGCATGCCCGAGAGTTTTTCGAAGAATTGTTCACTCAAATTATCTATTTTGAAATCCACTTTTTTCTCCTTTTATTTATCTTGAATCGGGGTGAATGATCGGAAGGCGTAAAATAACATGCATTGTGTGTATTGTCAAGGTGTTTTTTGCTATACGTGTGGTGTGATTTGGTGTGATCTACTATACTGTATTTTATCTATATTTATTGATATGCGAAATCGTTTATATCACAAATCTCGAAGGATGAAGGATGGGTTTCGTGCGCCCACTTCAGCTACGTTTCGAATTTCCATTTTTGGAGGGGTTATTGGTTTGTTTGTAATTTTGATTATTGTTCGATTGTTTATTTTGCAGGTGGTTGATATGAGTGTCTATCGTGAGATGGCATTTGGAGCACAAAATTTGTCTGCGCAATTGGATGCAGTTCGTGGTGAGGTTTTTATGCGTTCTGTTCGGGACGGGGAATTATCTCCTCTTATTTTGAATGAAGATCGTTTTTTGGTTTTTGCTGATGGAAGACGTTTGGAAGATCCGTTTTCAGTGGCCGATAGGCTTGCAGCGATCATGAAGATTTCTGATGAGGAAGAAGTTGATTTAAAAAATAGGATGTCGGAGATTGGGTCTGATCCGTATGAGCCATTATTCAAATCTATTAGTGAGTTTGAGGCGGATTTGATTCGTGATGCTGATTTACCTGGTATTGGATTTGTACGTCAGCCACATCGTTATTATCCGGAATCTGTGAGTGCGTCACACCTTACCGGTTTTACTCAATTGAATGATGACAATGTGCGTGTTGGTCAATATGGATTGGAGGGATATTTTAATCGGATGTTGTCAGGGGAAAGCGGTTCTTTGTCTGGAGAACGTGATCCGTTTGGAGCTTGGATTCCACTTTCTGAACGTTCAATCGATGCTGCGAAGCATGGTGCTCGAATAATTACGACAATTGATCCTGCGATTCAGAAATTTGGGTGTGATGTGTTGATACAGGATATGAGGGATTTTGAAGCGCGTAGTGCGACGTTGATTGTGATGAATCCGGAAACCGGTGCGGTGCTTGCTATGTGTAATGTGCCACATTTTGATCCGAATCATTATCAAAATGTGGATGATATTTCTGTGTTTAATAATGCTTCTATTTTTACACCGTATGAACCTGGGTCGGTGTTCAAGCCGATTACTATGGCGGCTGCTTTGGATTCAGATAAGGTTGAGCCGCAGACCACTTTTTTTGATGAGGGATTTGAGGTAGTGGATGATTTTACGATTCGAAATGCCGCAGAAAAAAAATATGGTTTATCTACCATGCGCGATGTGTTGGTTGAATCTATCAATACAGGGGTTATTTTTGCAGCGCGAAAAGTTGGGCGTGCTGATTTTGCGGCGTATGTAGAGAAGTTTGGATTTGGGCGTGTTACTGGTTTGGAGTTGGATAGTGAGGTTACAGGCACGATTGAGAATGTATATAAAAAAGGAGATGTTTTTTTAGCGACCGCTTCTTTTGGGCAGGGAATTACCACAACGCCGATGCAGCTCATTATGTCTTATTCTGTTTTGGCAAATCATGGGAAATTGTTGAAGCCGACAATTATTCATTCATTTGAACATGCGGATGGATCAGTCGAATCATATGAACCACAGGAAATTAGGCAGGTTGTTTCTTCGCGTACAGCTTCTCAAATTTCTTCTATGTTAACTTCTGTGATTGAGGATGGACACTCCACAAGAGCAGGAGTGAAAGGTTATTTGATAGGAGGAAAAACTGGTACAGCTCAAATTGCAGATGAAGAGGGTGGTTATGGTGAGGAATTTAATCATACATTTATTGGGTATGGACCGGCGGATGATGCGAAGTTTGTGATGTTGGTGAAGTTTGAGAATCCAAATGAGCGATTTGCAGCGTCTACCGCAGTCCCTACATTTGGCAAAATTGCATCGTTTTTGGTAGAGTATTTGGAGTTAGTACCTGACGTCGAGTAGTTATGAAACATTTTATTCAGAAGATATTGCGTGTGTATGCGCGTCTTTTGCTCAAAAAATATAAACCACGAGTAATTGGTATAACTGGATCAGTTGGAAAGACATCTGCGAAGCAGGCTGTTTTGGTGGTGCTTGCAGATCAATATCGTGTGAGAGGTACGATTAAGAATTATAACAATGAGATTGGTGTTCCGTTGACGATAATTGGTATGAAATCTGGAGGGCGTTCTTTGGTTCGTTGGTTTCGTATTTTTACTCGTGCGACTTGGATGTTGATTAAACGTGATCAAAATTTTCCAGAATTGTTGATTTTGGAAATGGGAGCAGATCGTCCCGGAGATATTGCTTATTTGATGGAGATGGCGCCGGTTGATGTTGGTGTGATTACTGCAATTGGAGAAGCTCATTATGAATATTTTAAAGATATTAAAAGTATTAAGCAGGAGAAGGGGATGATGGTTACAAGTTTGTCGGAGGACGGTGTATCGATTTTGAATGTTGATAATGATCATGCAGCAAGTTTGGTTTCACAGGTTAAGGGTCGAGTTGTGACATACGGATTTTCATCTGATGCGATGGTGCAGGCTTCCGATGTATCAATTGCATATCAAGAATTGAATGGGCGCTCATTTCCTACAGGAGTTCATTTTAAAATTGCACATGAGGGTGCGACGGTTCCGGTTTTTTTGCCTGGTGTCTTGGGTTCACCTCATATGTTGGCTGCGCTTGCTGGGGTTGCTGTGGGTGTTGCGCATGGGATGAATTTGATTCAGATTGCTGAAACATTGCGAAAGTTTGAGCCGCCATGTGGGCGGATGAGAATTTTAAGGGGGATTAAAGAGACAGTTATTTTGGACGATACATATAACGCATCTCCGCTTGCTATGATTATGGCACTGGATGCTATGCGTGAAATTGAATTGAATGATGGGGCTCGTCGCTATGCGGTTTTGGGAGATATGTTAGAGTTGGGAAATATTACACGGGGAGCACATGAAGATATTGGACATCGGTTGCAGGCGTTTAATGTTGATTTCTTGATTACGGTCGGGGAAGCTGCTAAATATATTGCCGAGGCAGCGAGTGCACATGGTTTTGATGATGATCAGATTGTGCGGTTTGATGATGCCGATTCTGCAGGGAGGTTTTTACAGGAGAAGATTCATCCTGGTGATGTCATGTTATTTAAGGGATCTCAAGGTATTCGATTGGAAAAAGCTGTGTTGGAAGTTATGGGAGAGCCGTTGAAATCTGATCGATTATTGTGTCGACAAGATGAAACTTGGAGTTGAGTTAGTGAGTAGTTTGTGGTTGGTAGTGAGTAGATTTCTACAAACTACTCACTGCCAACTACCAACTAATCCGGTCCCATCGTCTAGTGGTTAGGACGCATGGTTCTCATCCATGTAACGGGGGTTCGATTCCCCCTGGGATCATTTGAGAAAAATATCCACACAGGATATTTTTTTGTATGGAGGGTGACGTGCTCATTATAGTATCTTATTTTTTGTTGATGGGTAATTGTGTAACATATCAGGATTGTCCTGATGGACTTTCGTGTGTTGAAAGTACGTGTGTAAAGCCGAAACCGCTGTGTGGGTTTTGTTGGAAGTCTGTGCAGTGTATGCCGAACTACAAATGTCTTGGTTATGATGGTCTGGGTGGGATGTGTTTGCCGATGGGTTGTGTGATTGATGATGATTGTCCATTTGGAATGAAATGCATTTCAATTGCTGGTGGGAATACTGCGTGCTGGGTGAAACCTGCTATTGATGTGTGTGTTGGCACGACGATTTGGAAGACTAATACATGTGGGATGGCGTATACTCCTTTCATCTATTGTGGGTTGAATGACAAAGTTTGTGTGCATGGAGATTGTTGTCAGCGGGATTGTACAACGAAGCAGTGCGGTGATGATGGTTGTCATAATTCTTGTGGGATGTGTGCGATGGGACAGGCTTGTATCGATCATAAGTGTACGAAATGTATTCCGGGTGTGATTGATTATGAAATGTGTGGCAGTGTGTGTTCTGCGAAAATGCGGATTTGTGATGTTGGTGGTTCGTGGGGTTCTTGGTCTACATGCAAAGATGATGCTTTGTGTACTCCGGCAGATGGATTTCCTGTTGAGTGTCATGCGGCTGAATGTCGTCCTGGACATAGCATTACAGAATCTTGTGGAAATTGTGGGAATCAAATTGCTGTTTGTGGTGGCACATGTCAGTGGGAAAGTGGACGTTGTGTAAATCAAGGTGTGTGCAAAGTTGGTGAGGTTAAATCTTGTGCACAAGATGGGAAGCGGATTTGCACTGATGCGTGTCAATGGAGTAAGTGTATTTCTTCTGTTGATTCAAAGCCGCAAATTGTAGCAGAAGATCATGTAATCAAAATTCCGATTCAGCGCCCGAAACCAAAGGAGTCTGCGAAGGTTGTTCAGGGATGCCAAGTGTCGCATCATGGCAATCATCTTTCGATCATTATTTTATTGATTTGCTTACTATGCATAAACACTCGGCAATAGGTCGAGTTTTTTGTTATACTTAATTTCAAGATAAATTGTATTATGTTTTTCTTCAAAAATAACTATCAGAAATCTCAATCTGCGACGAAAGTGAAATTTAGGCCTCCGCAAGAAGCTAGAAAGTTAGCAGCTAAACTTTTGCATTCGAAAGGATTAGAAGAAGAGCGTCAGGAATTGTCTGATGATTTGTTGGATGTGTTAGCTGATTGTGCGCAGTTGGATATTGTGAAACTTAAGATTTCTGAAACAAATCAATATCATAAAAAAAAGGGTGGGCGAGTGGTATACAAAAGATACGGATATTACAAACCAGATACAAAATATATTTATATTCAAAATCGTACGGCTGTGAGAGGGCAGATTTTAGCGCCTAAAACTTTTATTGATACATTGCTTCATGAGTGGATGCACCATTATGATTCGCAGAAACTTGGACTTAATTCTATTCATACCAAAGGGTTTTATATGCGGATTAAAGATTTGAAAAAGAAGTTGGGTCTTCTTGACAATGTGTGATTTTTTGTTTAATTATGGTATAATGATTTTTATGGAGGTGAAATATATGCAAGACGGACAAACATCAGTAAATGTTTTTATTGCCTCGGTATTATTTGTAATACTTGGGTTGGGAGCGATGATCATCGTGCCTGTTTTTGCGTCTGCACAAGAACGTACCGAACCCGCAGATCGTACCGTCTCTGTTCAGCCCAAGAAGCCTGCTGGTGTTTTAGGTCGGTCTGTTATTTCAGTTCGAAACTTCTTTGCTAATGCATTTACACTCAACAATGAACGCCAAGCGAGCCTATTTGTTGATCAGGCAAAAGTTCGTACGCAAGAAGCTGCGTGGTTAGAGGTATACGGAACGAGTGAAAGGGATAATAAAAGAAAAGATAAATTAATTAAAGAGGCTGAAAGATTGCAAGATCGGGCTAGTAAGCAGATTGATCGGGCTACTGATAAGGGAAGAGATGTGGCTGTGGCTGCAAGGGATTTAGCTGAAAGTGAGAAGACGTTGGATGCTGTTAAAAATCCGAAAATAACCACACCGCCACCTGAAGCACCGCCTTCAAAAGAGGATCAACCTGCAATTTTGTTTGCATTACCAACGTTTAATTTTCCTGCAATCAATTTATTTGATTTACAAGCTGCAATTGAAAGTGTTGAGCAGGATGAGCGTGCGCATCCTGATATGAAAGCGTATTTAGGTTCGGTAAAAACAAGAGTTAAAAGTAGGATAGACAAGGGAGAGACGACAATTGAGCGTGGTGAGTCAAAAAAGCCGGTTGAAACCGGCGGTGATGATGGACGATAATTATTGTACGGCCTTGAAAAGCGCGAGATAAAATCCAATCATTATGATTAAAAATAGCCAGTATGCAATGGGTATTTTTTTTCTGATTGGAAATTTGAGTATATGATCAGGTACATTGATTTCGTGTTTGTTGTTTTTGGTATTTAGTTTAATGTTGATTGTTTCTTTTGTTAGGAGTTTTTTTATTTTGTTTGGCCATTCAACTACGCAGATTGTTTTTTCATTGAATAGTATATCTGTTATCCCAGCACCAATACATTCTTCAGCAGATTTTGTTCGGTAGGTGTCAATATGCGCGAATTGTCCTGCTTGAGTTTTCTTTTTTAACTCATGGATTTGTATGAGAGTGAATGTTGGGCTAGTGATAGTTTGTGTGATTCCGAGTGCTTGTGCAATACCTTTGGTGAGTGTTGTTTTTCCAGATCCTAAATCTCCGGAAAGTGTAACTACGTCTCCAGCTTTTAATGTCGCTCCAATTTTGCGTCCGAGTGACATTGTTTCTTCTACTGATTTTGTTTCAACAATCATGCGTTAGCGAGTAATTTTTTTTGCATTAGTTCGACTGTGTTTGCCAACAACATTTCAATTGTGACAGGACCTACTCCATATGGAACTGGTGTGATAAATCCATTCATTCCTTTCATTTGAGCGTAATCTACATCTCCAACAACTTTTCCTCCTGCCAGTTTAGTTATTCCGATATCAATAATAATTACACCTTCTTTCACATGTTCTTTTCCGATTGCATGAGGGCGTCCTAGGGCTGTGATTATAATATCTGCGTTTTTTGTTTCTTCGGGAATAGTTTGTGGAGTAGGCGCAAAAACTTTTACATGAACTTTTTCTCTTTCAAGCGCAATGCGTACCGGGTCTGTGAAGATAGTACTGTTGCCGAGTATTACCGCTTTTTTGTGTGAGATAGCTTCTTCAGTTTCATAAATAAGTGCCATGATAGCGCGGACTAACACAGGTTTGTGTATATCTCCACCGCGTTTATACATAGACATGTTATCTGGATGAAATCCGTCTACATCTTTTGCAGGATCCATTGTTTGTATAATATTATTTTCGTTGATGTGTTTTGGCATGGGAAGTTGTGTGATAATTGCATGTACGGAATCGTCATAATTCAGTACTCGCATTTGTGTTACAACATCTGCTTCTGGCGTATCAGATGGGTAAAAGAATTTTTTGAAATCAATGCCTACGTCACGTGCAGCTTGTTCTTTTAGTCCGACATATAGGCGGGAAGATGCATTATCTCCGACGAGAATTACAGAAAGACCGGGTGTTGTGCCGGCCCTTTCAATGGTTTCTTTGGTACGCTGATGAATGCGTTTTGCGACAATTCGTCCGTCTATTTTTTTCATAACTATCAGTTGTCATTCCCGCGCAGGCGGGAATCCATATAAGATCGGGATCCATGCTTTTACAATTCGTTATAGAGAGGGAATTTTTTTGTAAGTTCTGCAATTTCTGATTTAATATGTTCTAATACCACGGAATTATCGTGATTGTCAATTGCTTCGTTAATCCAATTTCCGATTGTTTTCATTTCTGATTCGTGCATTCCGCGAGTCGTCAATGCTGGGGTTCCTAGGCGAATTCCTGAAGGGTCAAGAGGGGAACGTGGGTCATCTGGAATCATATTTTTGTTGACTGTAATTCCAGCTGCGTCGAGTGCTTGTTCTGCTTGATGTCCGGAAACATTTTTATTTGTGACATCAATTAAGAGTAGATGATTATCAGTTCCGCCTGTTATCAATTTAAAATCGTGTTTTAGTAAATTTTCTGCGAGAGCTTTTGCGTTTGTTTTAATTTGTTTTGCATACTCTTTGAAATCTGGTTGAAGTGCTTCTTTGAATGCGACCGCTTTTGCTGCGATCACATTTTCATGCGGTCCACCTTGTAATCCTGGGAAGATTGATTTATCGATTTTTTTTGCGTGCTTTTTTTTGCACATAATCATTCCACCGCGAGGGCCGCGTAATGTTTTGTGTGTTGTTGTTGTGACTACATCGAAAATTGGTACAGGATTATTTAATTCTCCTGCCGCGATCATTCCTGCTAAATGTGCAACATCTGCCATTGTCATTGCGCCAACTTCATCTGCGATTTTTTGAAATGCTTTGTAATCTAGATCTCGAGGATATGCAGAATATCCTGCAAGAATTAATTTTGGTTTATGTTCGATTGCCATTTCTCGCAGCTGATCGAAATCGATTTTTCCTGTTTCGATGTTTGCTTTGTATCGGACAAAATTAAAAATTTTCGCCATGTGTGTAACGGGATGTCCGTGTGTGAGATGTCCTCCATGAGAGAGATCCATTCCTAAAATTGTGTCTCCGGGCTCTAGTAATGCAAAATAAACTGCGATGTTAGCTGGTGCACCAGAAAGTGGTTGTACGTTCACATGATCTGCTCCAAATAATTTTTTTGCTCGATCGATTGCGAGTTGTTCGATTGTATCAATATGCTCGCATCCTCCATAGTATCTTTTGCCAGGATATCCTTCTGCATATTTATTTGTTGCCACAGATCCAAGGGCCTCTAAAACAGCCATGGAAACAAAGTTTTCCGATGGGATCATTTCAAGTGTTGTTTGTTGGCGATGCAGCTCTTTTGCAAGCGCTTCACCTGTTTGTTTATCGAATTCTGGGAGGTATTTCATAGTGGCAATAGTATAGCTGAAACATATAAATTTGGGAAATAAAAAATGACTCCTTTCGGAGTCGTGAATTTAGAGTAGAATGATGAGTGCGAATGCGATCAGGATGGATGCGAGCATGGCGTAGGTGCCGCGTCGGTCATCCTGAAATTGCGTGATTGCTCCGACGGGATTTGTATCGTAAAGACGGTCTGTCTGTGCGAAAATCTCCTGTGCGTCTGGGTTTGACCAGTGGCGCTGCTTGAACTTTCTGGCTTCAAGTGAGTGCACACCGAATGTCTGAACGACATCGACGTAGGTCATAACGCAATCATGGGAAACAATTTTATTTCTGTAGCTCATCGGTTACCTCTTTTGTGAAAATAACTGGTTTCAACATAGTCTATTTTTCATGATTTGTCAAGTATTGGGCTATGATGTTTAATGTACATATGGATTTTAGGATGATAAAAAAAGTGCATTGTATAGGAATTGGTGGGATTGGCGTGTCAGCTATTGCGCGCT
>NZCD01000039.1 GCA_002688135.1 Parcubacteria group bacterium | reverse complement strand
CCGCAAGGAGTTCGGCACGGCATCAAGGATGTATTCTTTTTTATTCATGATGCGCCATCGCTCGCAAAAGTAGCTCTTAAAAAAGATACAATGGATCGAATTGAAATCACGATAGATGAAGCTGACATGCGAGCTGTCTATAGTATTGATAATGATCAAGCATATCTTGATCAAGGTAAACAAAAACGTCCGGCAAAAGTAAAATTTAAAGGAAAAGAATATGATGCAGAAGTTCGACTGCGCGGCGAGACAAGTCCGCACTGGGCGTACGAAAAAAAATCATGGAGAATTGAATTGGATAAAAAACAAATTTTCGATTTGAGTACACTCGAATTCATTGTTGCGGCGGATCGATTTTATGTAGTTGAGCAATTCAATAACGCACGCGCTCGTAAAATGGGATTGTTAGTCCCAGATTCACAATACGCAAACCTCACGATCAACAACAAGGACTTTGGTGTATATTATGTATCTGAACGTATCGCTGACGATTTTGTAGCTCGACATAATCTTCCAGAAGAAACAATCATTTATGGAGAAACAGATCTTAACAGAACAATCTACGAAAATGCAGGCTTGTGGAAAATCAATGCTGGGGAAGATGCAGAATTAGGATTTGGTCCACTCATCAATTTAATCGGTGCGATGGATATTGAAGATGATCAGGTATTTTATGAGAGATTTAAAGAATTATTTGATATAGGGCATTTTGCATTGTGGAATGCGCATTCAATTCTCGCAAGTTCAGAGCATCAAGATTGGGCACATAACACACGCATCATGTATCGCCCAGATACACAAAAAATGTATTTCATTCCGTGGGATGTTGAGTTTCGCACGCTCCATCGCGAGCGTCCCATCGATCGCCGATATAATCCGATCATCAATCGACTCATCAATATCCCTGAATATCAAATCATGCGTGCACAAATATTGTGGGAGATGGTAGGGGATGACGAGTGGATAAGAAAGGATAAAGAAATATTTGATACGATTGCAGCAGAAGTAACACCAGCCGCATATCGAGATCGCACAAAAGAACATACGAATAAGGAAGTAAAAGAATTGATCGACTATTACGATGGAATTCGACAGCAAAATATTGATTTCTTAAGGGAGGTGCTTACGCAAAACAGAACGCTCGCACATCTGCAATGGAACTCACATTCACGACAAACAGAAGCAAAGATAAGAATTTCAATTGATGATGAATCACCGGTCGCCCTCACGCGCATTGTATTTCCACCATCAAACACTCAACATACATGGCGATTATACAAAGACGGTGTATTCCTTGGCGCATCACAAAACGGGGTTTTAGAGGTCACGCAAGAGATTCCACTTCATGCTATTAAATATGATGTGTGGCAACATGATCGATACGAACGATTTGAAACAAAGATGGGGCATTATGATTTCTTGTTGGTTCGCTCCGGAGCACAGCTTGGAACCGATGTGGAACCTCGAATAACTTTGAAAAATTTAGTGACCCAAGAGTTTAAAGTTATTGAGCCAGTCATCGGAATATGAAACATCCACGCATACCCCACGAATTCCAAAGATACGAATTCAAATATGTGATGCCAGACTACATGACATCAACTATTAAGGAATCATTATCACGATTTGGGATGATAAAAGATCCAATGGTGCCAGAAAATCGCGCGAGCTATGACATTACAAGCCTCTATTTTGATAATGAAAAACTATTAGCATATCACTCAAAACTCGCTGGCGAACGCAATCGATATAAATTACGCTTGAGATATTATGGGGATGTTGAAAATGCGCCGAATCACAGTTTTGTAGAAATCAAAAGTAAGTACAATAGTGTCATTCATAAAAGACGTGAGCGAATATCAGCTCAAGATGTACTAGCATTAAGTAGCGGATTAGTACCACAGCACAATAGCGATGTTAAAAGAGAGACATTTGAATTGTTCGTCGCACGCATGAAAAAAAACAGTATGACACCGCGCATGCTCGTACGATATAAGCGTGAGCCATTGATATGGAATAAAGATAAGAGGCTTCGAATTACGTTTGATTCTCATCTACAGCACAGATCATCCCAACATCTATATGATTCCGGTGTATATCACGACTATATGAAGCATAAAACAATAATGGAGTTGAAATTCACAGGTTGGGCGCCGGGATGGGTCGGGCAGATCATCAAAGAGCACAGACTTGACCGAGTGTCATCATCCAAGTATTGTCTAGCCGTACGAGACGCCTCCCGCGTTGGACTTATAAGAATTTAACTCATTGTCATTCCGTAGTCGTACGGAATTCATGCTGTTAGTACTACTGTCTTGATGGATCCCGTACGACTACGGGATGACGCAAAGAATATGCTCGAAGACATTTTTTTCTCCGCCGGACCAGTTGACGTAAACGTCGTGATCATGTCAGTTAGTGTGATCATCGGTTTTGTATTATCGATGTTTATCGCATGGGTCTATAAACGTACACATAGGGGATTATCATATTCTCCGTCATTCGTGGCCAGCCTGGTCATGATGGGCCCAATTTTATCTGTGATTATGATGATCGTAGGAACATCAGTCGCTCGAGCATTCACAGTCTTCGGAGCATTCACGCTCATTCGTTTCAGAACTGCCATTAAAGATACGCGAGACATTGCATTTGTATTATGGATTCTCATGGCGGGCTTGGGAGTGGGAACACAAAATCACATAATCGCTATCGTCTCAACATTACTTATTGGTGTCGTTGTGTGGTGGCTTTCAATTTCAAGATTCGGAATGGTCACACGTTTTGATTATGTCGTCACGCTGGTAACCGCAGAACAAACAAGTATGTTCAAGGAAGTTTTTGATCGATTCGCAAAGAATGTTTCAGTATTATCCTCAACCACACAAAAGGATCGCAATCGATCAGAAATGAGTGTACAAATTACACTCAAGGATGATGTGCAGCTTAATGCAATGATTGCAGCTCTCAAAAAAGAAGAAACCATCCAAGAAGTCATCGTCAACAGAACGCAAGGCGACTTGGAATTCTAATGAGCAAAAATTTACAAGATAAGAAAAAGTACATGCAGTGGCTGGTGCTACTGGGTGTTATTTTTTTATTTGCAGGCTGCGGAACAAATACAAGATCAGTCAGCTCATACATTCTTGATGAAAAACCAGCAGGAACACCGCCGCGAATAGAGAGAGAATTCAAGCTTTCGCTTGATGGAGAAGGATCACTAACACATGATCCTGAAACAATCATTTCAGTTGTGTCTCATGGGCTAAAAGAATTGATTGAACAAAAAATGTTTTCAGCAGGCGATATCACAAAAAAAGAATATTATGTAGATGATGAGAGTAAGGCATTTGTATTTCGCGATACATATTATGATAACGAATATCGCGATCTTGCAGAGCGTGCGATTTCATATCGATTACGATATCGATTCAACGACACAGAACAATATGATAAACACGAACGCTATAAAGAAGACCCGGCATTCTTCCCAAACCGTGCAGAGATTCAAGCAAAAACAGATCGGCAAGAAGTAGGTAATGGCTTCTCAACTGTGAAAGAAGCAAGATTTGAATTTCGCAATGCATCAGAACCGTTTAGTAAAAAAAATAAAGCTCCAAAATCACCTTGGAAATATACGCAGTTTTCACGATATCCAGAAACAGGACAATTTCAGAAATACACGATGTGGCCTACATATCATGTTGTAGAATCCTTGGAAGATATTGTTGGAAGGAGCGGAAGTTTGCATGTACGACCAGAAGCAATACTACTCACACGACGCGATCGAGTTCATCTCAACATGAAAACATCATGGGGATCCGGACCAAATCCAGAACAAGTATTTATAATTTCACTCGATACCGTTCAGGTTTTTGATGAAACATATCATGAATATTTATTAGGAAAACAAAATAGACCCGAACCAGTCGGATCATACACAGAAATGGAAATAGAATTTGAACGAAATGTCTCAACAGAAATAGATGAAAAAATAAAAGATGGAAGCAAGAAAAAGAAGAAAAAAGCAAAAGATGCACGTGATGCATTCTTAGAAGACCAGAAGAAAATCGTACAAAAAATAAAATCAGAACTTTTGTTAATTGATATAGAATTACAAGGCGCATCTCAAAGCAAGTACGGCCAAGCAATCGACATATTGAATGAGTAGTGCCTTGTGGTAAGCTTGCGGGTCACTGAAAAATATTCTAAACTACATTACTATATAAGTAACACACATATATGAAATTTTTTAAGCGCTTTAATAGAGGTCCAGCTAAACCAGAAAAACCAGAACCACAACAAAAACCAGAACCACGGCAAGAACCAGAGCCACAGCCAGAAGTAGAGGATAAGAAAGAAGGTGTGGAGAGTTGGTATGCGCAACTAGACGGTCTTGATAAAGATGATTTTGTAACAAGAGAGGGAGAGTCAGATGCGGAAGTAATTCTTGATATTATGAAAAAACTGCCAGCATCTGACGCAAAAGACCAGGAGAAGACTGCCATCAAAACAAGAATCGTGGCCTACATGAAGGAGGTGGCCGAATCATCTGTGAGAGATCTGACTGACGAACAAAAAAAGGCGGGCGTGCAAGAATACTTCTCATCTCTTGATAAAGAAGCTGTTGATCATCTTTCAGCTGAAACGCCAGATGAGGATGTTATTGCAACAATCGAGTTTGTTGAAGATAAGTTGCAAGAAGCCGCAGATGATGCACCAGATGTATAAGACGCACAAAGTTTAGAGTTATAATCCTCCTGCATCGGTAATATCGTGCGGGAGGATTTTTATTTTGATGAGTTTTTCGCGCACGACACGCACAAACACATGCATTTCATGGGATTTGAGTAAGAGGCCGACAGCTACATAAGTAATACATCCAGCAAGTCCAACAGCACAAGCCTGAATAAATATACCAAGTCCTGTTGTCATATCAACGAGAGATGAAATAGGGGATTTGAGTACTTGCATCACAACTGCCATAGCAAGTGCTGCAACAGTCATTTTAAATAGTGAAATTAATATCCTGCGACCATCAAGAGCTTTTGTTTTGGGAACAAGCATTGCCCATAAAAGTGCGACTTGTACTAAGGCACCAACACTGACGCCAAGTGCAATACCTTGTACGCCAATTACACGAGATGCAAGATATGCAACAAACAAAACAATAGTTTCCGCAAGAATCGCAATCACAACCGGAGTTTTTGTGTCTTCAAATGCGTAAAATCCTCTCACCAAAAGATGTACTAATCCCAAAGCTGCAAATCCAACTGCAAACATTGCGAGTGTATCAAATGTCATGACGGTATCTTGCCAATCAAACGCACCAGTTCCCAAAAGTACACGAACAATTTGAGCGCGCAGTAAAACAAATAAAACAGTAGAAGGAATCATCAAGAATAAAACTTGTCGAACTGTACTTGAGAAACTTTTCGTAAACGTTTCCTGTGTTTTTTCCATCGCACCTTCAGACAGGGTAGGGAAGGCTGCAACAGCGTATGAAACAGCGAAAATTCCAATCGGAACAAATGCAATGTTATGAGCAAGTTGAAATGCAGAAATAGAACCCGCAGAAAGAGTGGAAGTAATCGCAGTTAGTGCAATTAATGAAACTTGGCTAACAGCTAACCCTAAAGTACGAGGCGCCATTAAATACAAAATCCGTTTTACTTCATGAGTAAGTTTGAGCGAGAACTGTAATGTAAATCCTTGTCCTTTCAAAGCATAATATTGAATTCCTGCATGAAGAAGTGCGCCAAGTACAACACCCCATGCTAATCCAATAATTCCCATCTTCGAATAAAACAAAGTTGCTCCAACAATAATTCCACCGTTATATAGAATCGGAGCAAGCGCAAAAACAAAAAATTGACGAAGAGATTGCAGAGCTCCACCAAGCACAGCAGAAAATCCTAAAAAGAAGGGAGACAAAAACATCACGCGCGTAAACGCAACGGCTTGAGCATGTGCAGCTTCAGAAAATCCTGGAGCAACAATCGACATTAGAGGATCCGCAAAAATAAAAAGAAAGACAGCTGCAGTTGCCATTACAATAGAACCCAAACTCAACACAGTTTGCACAATAGGCCATGATGTCTTCAATCCGTGCGTTTTACGGAACTTTGTAAACACCGGAATAAACCCCGCAGAAAGCGCGCCCAAAATAATTAAATTAAAAAGAAGATCAGGGATTTTAAACGCCGCGTAATACGCATCCAAAATCTCGCCAGCTCCAAACTGATGAGCAAAAATACGATCGCGAATTAAACCAAGTATTCGGCTCAAAAAAGTCGCACCTGCCATGAGGACGGCCGCTCCGGTGATGGAGGTTGAGATATGATTGAGAATTCGTTGAGGCATGAATGAGAAGATGTGGGTAGCGACGGGAACACGCGTGTGTTGGTTCGCAACCTCATTGTTAAATGGTTAAATTGCTAAATTGTTGGGTAGTTTCTAGTCATTAACAATTTAACCATGTAACAATTTAACCATTTCAAGAATCCTCCTTTTTTTTCAGAAAGCCAAAAGGTTTTTTTAGGCGCCTCTTCAGTCTCCCCCGAGATTCTTTCAGCTTCTTAAAGCGAGTTGACTTTTCAGCATGCTTACCATAACCAAATCTGTAATTAAAAAGATCATGTTTTACACTACCCAAAGTAGACATATGTAATTCACATGCAGCGTATTTCGCAACTGTTTTGAGACGACCATCTTTTTGCATACGCCGTGTGCTGGTTAAGATTGGCCAAGATCGCAATACGCCAAACGAACCATAATGCGCAGCACGCTGAACATAATCATGATCCTCTGCCAACTTTACTTCCTCATCAAACCCACTAATTTTCTCGTGAATCTCTCGAGTAATAAAAATACAAAACCCTGGAGCATGCGGTTTAAGTTTTTCTGTCAATCGCGTGTATCCATTATAAGCTTTATACAAAAGTGCATCGATCATTTGCCCGTCAGAAGCTTTAATGTCACATGTAGCAATATCCAAATGACGTTTATTCATCTCATCTATTGTATCCTCTAAATATGTTGATGAAGGTAGTCGAACATCAGCATCAAAAAAAATCAGTGTTTTGGTGCGAGCAGCTGCAGCGCCAGCGTTACGTCCTGCACTAGGCAATCCACCCTCAACAACACGAGCACCATTCATATGCGCGATTTCACGAGTCCGATCGGTAGAGTGTGCATCAGCAACAATAATCTCGTGAGGCTGACGAGTTTGTTCCTTAATATCCTTGAGTAATAAAGGCAGATACTGCTCTTCATTATATGTCGGAATGATAATTGAAAACATGTTTCCTGGATTCCCGCATTAGCAGGAATGACAATTAAAAGGAATGGGGGACAGTGACAGTTAATTTCATAGACTCAACACCTTTGCGTCGTAAATCATAATTCTCAATCAACAGCGTTCCAGAAATATCCCCACGCTTAAATTCCGCCTCAAAATTATTTGCATTATCAAAGCGTGTTGAAAGTCGCACTCCTGAATCTTCAAACGATCGCACATAAAAATCTCTCACATCCTCAATGTCTTCCGGAAGTGGGCCCCACGAGAGGATAATACGATCTGACGAATCCTCATTACCAGGAGTTAAAAAGATTTCTCGAATTTCACCACCTGCAACAACAAATTGATCAATAAGTGTCGGACTGCTAGATTTGTGCAAAGAAATAACTTTTTCAATTGGATTATAAATCAGGCGTGGAAGTGCTGTTGCTGTAGCTAGTGTACGATTTGCATTAACTGCACGTGTGATTTTGATCGATCGAATTGAATCGGGTTCAAACACAGAAATAGCTTCAGGAAAATGATCTGGCACATGCGACAGGCTGATAGTTCGTGGTCCCCATGCTACGCGCAAAATCAAAAGCATCAAAACACCCAACATCACCAAACATCCACATGACGAAAAACACCCGCCTCGCAGGCAGGATCGTTTTTCCGATAAAATCGGCTCTTGTACATCACTGACGGCTTCTTCGTGAATTCGTGACATAGAGTGGTATTCTAGCATGGTAGACAGAACAGATAAAGTGTCGCCAGGCCATGTCAATTCGTGGTATAGTGCGGAAAGTATCAAGTATAAAGTATTAAGAATAAAGTATGAAGAAGATTCGGAGTTTTACCGATCTTGAGGCTTGGAAGGAAGGGCATCAGTTGGTTTTAAGGGTGTACAAAATTACAAAAGATTTTCCAGTAGACGAACGATACTCACTCACTAGTCAGCTCAAGCGATGTTCAGTCTCGATTACATCTAATATAGCAGAAGGGTTTGGTCGGCGCACCAATAAAGATAAGATCAGATTTTTTTTCATGGCTTTAGGATCAATTACAGAGTTACAAAATCAATTATTAGTTGCACGAGATGTAGGATACATCACCCCAGAAATTTTTTCATCATGTGCACAATCCTCAATCCAAATACATAAAATGACCAATGGACTCATCAAATATGCGGAAAAAATACTTTATTCTTAATACTTAATACTTGATACTTACTTTATATGAAACTACATTTTTTTGGAGCGGCGGGGGAGGTGACGGGGTCATTATATTTATTGGAGATGAAGGATAAGAAGATTATTGTCGATTGTGGGATGTTTCAGGGTAGTAAGTTTGCGGATGTAAAAAATCTGGAGCCTTTCAAGTTCGATCCAACTGAAATTGATGCAGTTGTCGTAACACATGCACATGCAGATCATAACGCACGCATTCCAAAGTTAGTACATGAAGGATATCGCGGGCCTGTCTATGCAACAGACGTATCTGCAAAACTGATTCCAATTGTCTGGTATGATGCAGCAAAGATAATGGATTATGATCATAAAAAAACAGGAGATGAGAGGTTGTATACAGCAATTGATGTGGATCGAGCAGTGGAGCACATCAATCCAGTGCCATATGGAAAAACTATTGAACTCACAAAAGATATCACGATAACATTCCATGATGCCGGACATATCTTAGGATCGGCTTGGGTTAAAATTACTAATGAAGATTTTTCATATGTATTTTCCGGAGATCTAGGAAATGTAGATGTCCCGCTCGTAAAAGAAAAAGAACCCTATCCTGGTTCAGATGTATTGATTATGGAATCAACATATGGAGATCGAACGCACGGCCCTGGAACAGATCGCGCTGAAAAACTAAAAGAAGTTTTGATTGACACGGTTGAGCGCGGCGGAGTTTTGATGATCCCCGCATTCTCATTAGAACGCACACAAGAAATCTTGTACGAATTAAATTATTTGATAGATGAATGTAAGCGCGTACCGAAAGTCCCAATCTTCCTAGACTCGCCAATGGCGATCCGAGCAACAAATGTGTACAGTGAATCAACGCACGTCATGGATAAAGATGCACGCGAAAAAGTTGGAGCAGGCGATGCATTATTCGATTTCCCAGGATTAAAAATGACAATGGCGACAGATGAATCAAAAGCAATCAACAACGTCCCCAATCCAAAAATAATTATCGCAGGTTCCGGCATGATGGCAGGCGGCAGAATCATGCATCACCTCAAACGCTATCTCAAAGATCCAAAATCAACGCTTTTAATTGTCTCATATCAAGCACAAGGAACACTCGGCAGTAAAATCCAATCCGGCGCAAAAAGTGTTTCAATCTACGGAGAAAAAATCGACATCAAATGTGAAATCACACAAATCGGCGCATATTCTGCCCACGCCGATTCAGACATGCTCATTGATTGGGTCAAAGGCGCAAAGAAAAAACCAAAACACATCTACCTCACGCACGGTGATCCAGAATCTGCAGAAGCGCTCGCCGAAAGATTACGAAACGAACTCGGCTGTGATGTCCGCATTCCAAACCGCGGTGATGTTGCAGAGCTTCAATAGAGTTGATAAAGTGCAATCACTACACGAAGACAACAGAATCTATCTCACGAATAGTGTTATACAGATGTGTTAGGTATTTTCTGATAAAAATGTGCATAAGTGAGGAGGTGATATAGATGTATCGCCGACGAACTTTAAGCATTTTTAGCGGGAAAGATCTGATGCAGATATGTGACAGTATTCGTGAGGTAGGTTCTATACCCCCTAGTGGATCAATCCACGGGGTTTTGTCGTTGTTGTCATCCCGGCAGCCTCTAGTCATCCCGGCGTAGGTCGGGATCCATGCTAATAAACAATATGGATAAGTATTTCGTATACATCGTAGCTAGCAAGAAAAATGGCACGTTATACATCGGCGTAACAAATGATGTGATGCGCAGAGCATATGAACACCGAGAAAAGATGGTGGAGGGATTTACAAAAGAGTATGGTGTCGATAGATTAGTATATTTTGAGGAGTATGACAGTATTGAAAACGCGATCAAGAGGGAAAAGAATCTGAAGGAATGGAATAGGTCGTGGAAGATTCGTTTGATAGAAGAGATGAATGTGGGGTGGGATGATCTTTATCTTCGTTATCTTGATGGATCCCGGCCTGCGCCGGGATGACAAGGAGGAGATGGATTCCGTACGACTACGGAATGACAATACATATGAAATTTAAATTAGAGTCGAAATTCAAACCAGCAGGGGATCAACCAAAGGCAATCAAAGCCTTGGTTAAGGGTGTGAAAAACGGAGATGAATTTCAGACATTGTTGGGTGTGACGGGTTCAGGGAAAACATATGTGATGGCGAATGTGATTGAGAAAGTGCAGAAACCGACATTGATAATCGTGCACAATAAAACACTCGCCGCACAGCTATGTTCAGAGCTGCGAGAGTTCTTTCCTAACAACGCAGTTGAGTATTTCGTATCGTACTATGATTATTATCAGCCAGAAGCATACGTTTCTGCATCAGATACATATATAGATAAAGAAGCGCAAGTAAATGATGAGATAGATCGGCTACGACATTCAGCAACACAATCATTATTAACTCGGCGAGATGTGATTATCGTGGCGAGTGTTTCATGTATTTTTTCTATTGGTGCGCCAGAGGAATACATGAAAGGGTCGATGAAGTTAACAAAAGGCCAAACCATCACGCGAGGAGATATCATGCGACATTTGGTAGAAATGCAGTTCATCAGAACAAATGCAGATGTATTGCGTGGGCAATTTCGTGTTCGTGGCGATGTGATCGAATTACATCCTGTTCATCAAGAATTTTTAATCAGAATTACATTAGATGAACAAAAAATAGCAAAACTCGAGATTTTAGATACGATCAAACACGAAGTTCAAGAAGATCGAAAGAGTGTTGTAGTATTTCCATCAACTCATTATGTCACAGGAGAAGCATCACGAGAAAAAGCTATCAAAACAATTCGAGCAGAATTAAATGAGAGATTGAAGTTCTATAAGAAAGAAGGAAAAGTTCTGGAATCAGAAAGAATTGAGCGTCGCACAAAAATGGATTTAGAAATGATGAAGAATGTAGGTTTTTGTCATGGTATTGAAAATTATTCTCGTCATTTTGATGGACGACGCCCAGGAGAAGCACCCACAACTCTCGTTGATTATTTCCCAGATGATTTCATGACTATTATTGATGAGTCTCATGTAACCGTTCCGCAGATTCGTGGGATGTACGCTGGCGATCACGCGCGAAAAAAACAACTTGTTGAATATGGATTCCGTCTCCCATCAGCAATTGATAATCGACCGCTCCAATTTGATGAATACGAAGAACGAATCAAACAAACCATCTTCACATCCGCAACACCGAGCGTGTATGAAAAAGAACATGCAGGAAAACCAGTTGAGATGATTGTACGCCCAACAGGATTAGTCGATCCAGAAGTAATCATCAAACCAGTAACTCCAACAGATGAAGTTGAGGGACAAATCGATGATTTATTAGAGCGAGTTCGAGATCGCATTAAAAAAGGCGAGAGAGTTTTGGTAACTACACTCACCAAAAAGATGGCGGAAGATCTCACTGATTATATTAATGAAGAAAAGTTGCACCAACGCGTCATCCTGAGCGAAGTCGAAGGATCTGTTGGGGAATCTGACGAGATCCCTCGACAAGCTCGGGATGACAGGCATAAGGGAGCTGCAGCTGTGTATATTCATTCTGATGTTAAAACCATCGAGCGTTTGAAGATTATAGAGAAATTCCGTAGAGGAGATTACGATGTATTGGTAGGAGTGAACTTATTGAGAGAAGGATTGGATTTACCAGAGGTAACATTAGTGGCTATTTTGGATGCCGATAAAGAAGGTTTCCTGCGATCAGAAACATCTATCATTCAAACCATGGGACGAGCGGCACGAAATGTTGATGGGCAAGTTGTATTATACGCAGATAAAATTACAGGATCATTGCAGCGGGCAATTGACGAAACAGAACGCCGCCGCGAAATCCAACTAGCATACAACAAAAAACACAACATCACACCACAAACAATTCAAAAGAAAATCAAATCAATCGAATCAGAATTTGGATTAACGTCAGATGAAGATAAGGAAAAGAGAGAAAAGAAACGAACCGTCATTCAGAAAATCATGGCACTCGAATTGGCGCCGTCATACGGAATGGATCCAGAAAAAATCATCAAGCAAAAAACAAAGGATATGCGTGAGGCTGCAGCAAATCTAGAATTTGAATTAGCAGCGATTATCAGAGATGAGATAAAAGAACTATCAAAACAAACAAGAATTAAAAAACCACGCAGGAAATAGAAACTGTCATCCCGTAGCCGTACGGGATCCATGTCAGAAGAAAGTATGAACAAATATTACGTCTACATCGTGGCAAGCAAAAGAAACGGCACGTTATATATAGGCGTCACAAATGATGTCATGCGCAGAGCTTATGAACATAGAGAAAAAATGGTGCAAGGTTTTACAGCACAATATAATGTGACTCGGTTAGTTTACTTCGAAAAGTACGACGACATCGAGAACGCGATTAAAAGAGAAAAAATCTTAAAAGAATGGAGAAGATCTTGGAAGATACGTCTGATCGAAAAAATGAATCCGGAGTGGAATGATCTGTATCTTTTCTATCAGGATGGATCCCGTACGGCTACGGGATGACAGCGGTGTAGATTCGCCAATCCCACAAATCGTACATTTTGCTCCAGTATTCATCAGTGATGAGTGTTGGATCAAGATCGATACGATGAGAAGTTCCACCATTAGGATAGTTATCGATCCAAAAATTCAGAGGATAAGAGTCGGTCGTTTCATCATAAAAAAGCAAGAGTGAATCAGCTGGAGGGTCGAGTTGTTGTGTTGCTTCAAAAAAAGCTTGTGGAGTTGAAGTAGAAGTAATTGAAGTGAGAGTTTCTAATCGATCTGAAAAGCCCGCAGCAAAATGAGAATAATGTTCATTATGAGAAATGTAATATTTCAAAGGAAGATAAGTATTGATTTCCGGTCGCGTTGGCGCAAGCCATGTGCGATCTGCATAATCTGGCACATGAGTTTTCACAGCTTCTGACAATATAAATTCTTTTGGAACTAACGTATTCTGATTAATCCGATCAATAATTCCAGGACGATCTATCATCTCAACAAACGGCGAGAGACTTCCAAGAACAATAACACCAACAGCAGCTACAGAAATCTGCGCATTACGACCATATCGAAACGAAAGATAATGATACGTTTCAAGAAGCACATGCCCAAGCCCCACAGCCAAACATGCGCGCGCAAGATATAAGAATGGTTTTGAGGGAAGCAGTGGTGTGGCATCCTTCACGAACTGAAATAATCCGAAAAATTGATACGCATATGAAATGACAAACAGAATCAAAACAGAACCAAAAAATCTTTTCTTGCGAGCGAGAATCAATCCGATCAATCCAATCAGTGAGAGTAACCCACGTAGACTGAATTCAGCCCACGGAGCAAATGTGAGAATATCGTGAATACTAAAGTATGTTCCTTGCGCAAGATCAATACCATGCGTTTGAACGGATTGATACAAAGGAACAAGATATGGAGATGAAAAAGCAAGAACAAAAATCCCTAAAAAAATGAGATGCATGACATTATGAAATCTCCGCGGCGGAAAGAAAACAAGAAGACCGAGTGATAAAGCTATAAGGATTCCCCAGAAATAATAAGTCATCAAAATGATCGCACCAGAAATACTATAGAACAATAAATGCTTAAGTTTCCATCGGTCCTTCTGAAATTGGACGCCGATCGCACCAACAAGTATTACACTCAATAATGCCGATAAAGCTTCATGAGGTTTGAGGATAAATTCATCAAATGGCAGAAGAGTAAGAAACGAAAGTGGAATCAAGAAATACAACCACGGATGAACTAATCGGTTATGAGACTTCTTATCATGAAGCTTAAACCAAAAGAACGTACCAAGGAAAAGTAGTAATGCAGAAAGTGCAACACCAATTTTATAAGCAGCTAATCCATTAGTCGCAAAAGGCTTCGCAAGAAATCCAACCGTCCAAAAATAAAGCGGAGGATAAAACGGCGGAAGATTGGCATAATAAAAATCAGAAGAAGTATCGCCAGCAACCATCTGCGTCATATTCGCCGCAACATACAATTCATCACCATTATTCCCCCAGAACATCGTCGTCTGCGGAGTAAGTATGGTAATAACAAAAGCTGCCAAACTAATAGCTAAAACACCACTATAATAGAGAGGTCGCCTTACACGCTTCACAATCAAAATAAAAAGCACTATAATCGTGGCTGCAAAAATCAGCTTTGATGTGGCGAGAATTTCTAATGTAATTGGGCTCAATTCCATACGCATTGTCATTCCCGCACCCGCCTTCGCGGGCATAAACTCCGGCGGGAATCCATATATGAGAAAGTACTACATTTACATACTAGCTAGCAAGCGCAACGGAACATTGTACTTGGGTGTTACATATGATTTGGGCAGAAGAGTGTCTGAACACAAGCAGGGTATGGTGTCTGGATTTACTTCAAAATATGGAGTTTATATGCTAGTTTACTTCGAAGAATACAATGATATAAGAGATGCGATCCAGCGTGAAAAGGCGGTTAAAAAATGGTATAGATCATGGAAATTACGAATGATTGAAAAGATGAATCCTGAATGGAAGGATTTGTCATTAGAACCTGGATTCCCGCCTTCGCGGGAATGACAAGATAAAAACGGGAATGACAAGATAAAGCAGGATGACAACGTTTACACACTATGGAAGATAAAATCAAAATCAAAGGGGCAAGAGAGCACAATCTAAAGGATGTGCATCTTGAGATACCCAAACACAAATTAACAGTATTTACAGGACTTTCAGGTTCAGGAAAATCGAGTTTGGCTTTTGATACAATTTTCGCAGAGGGTCAAAGACGTTATGTTGAAAGCCTTTCTGCATATGCTCGACAGTTTTTAGGACAAATGGCAAAGCCTGATGTCGATGAAATCACAGGATTATCTCCGGCAATTTCGATTGATCAAAAAGCACATTCTGCAAATCCACGATCAATCGTTGCCACTATCACAGAAATTTATGATTATCTTCGTGTATTGTATGCACGCATCGGACAGCCGCATTGTGTCACATGCGACAAACCAATTTCAAAACTATCTACCGATGAAATGATTGCACTAATCATGAAAAAAAACGGTAAAGAAAAAAGGGATGGAAAACTAATTACAATTCTCGCTCCTGTTATACGTGGCCGAAAAGGAGAATACCTACAACTTTTAAATGACTTATATACCGCAGGATTCATCAAAGTAAGATTGGATGGTGAACTTGTTTCACTCAAAGAACAAGTAAGACTATCTCGATTCAAAAAACACACTATAGAATTAGTAGTCGATCAGATTTCTGCAAAAGTTTTGGCAAAAGGTTTGGATGCAGATCGTCAAAGATTAGCAGAAGCACTTGAAACTGCACTGCAATATGGACAGGACACAATTATTGTTCAATACCCAGACAAATCTGAAGCGCTCTTTTCTGCGAAGTTTGCATGTCCAGATGACGGATTTTCATTCCCAGAAATCGAGCCGCGACTTTTCAGCTTCAACTCACCATATGGATATTGTGAATATTGCACAGGTTTAGGAACAGAAGAATTATTTTCAGAAGAAATATGTCCGGAATGTCGTGGAGCACGTTTACGAAAGGAGGGATTGGCTGTTCGTATCGCTGGAAAAAGTATTGTCGACGTAACATCACTATCAATTGAAGAGGCGCTCAAGTATTTCATGGATCTCATTCCATCCACCACGTCATCCCGAACGTCACAGTTATCATCCAGAACGTCGGAACTGTCATCCCGAGCGAAGTCGAGGGATCCCTCTTCAAAACACGCACTTTCAGAAACCGAATATGAAATCGCAAAAAATGTATTAAGAGAAATTGTCGATCGGACAAGTTTTATGTTGGATGTAGGATTACATTACCTCACGCTCAATCGAAAAGCTGGCACGCTTTCAGGAGGAGAGGCGCAGCGCATTCGCCTTGCATCTCAAATTGGATCAAAACTCACCGGAACATTGTATGTATTGGATGAGCCTACGATTGGATTACATCAGCGAGATAATGAGAGACTTATTAAAACCCTTCAAGAACTCCGAGATTTGGGGAATACAATTATTGTCGTAGAGCATGATGAAGAAACCATTCACGCTTCAGATTTCATGGCAGATATTGGTCCGGGCGCGGGAAAGCATGGTGGGGAAGTCGTTATTGCGGGAGAGACAAAGAAGTTATTGAAATCTGCAAACAAGGAGAAATCGCTGACATTGGATTATCTACAAGGAAAAAAATCCATCCCGATTCCAGAACGCCGAAGATACAAAAATCTGGATGTGATTAAAGTAATTGGTGCACATGCAAACAATCTAAAAAATATTGATGTAGAAATTCCTCTACGTCGATTAGTATGTGTTACGGGAGTTTCAGGATCCGGAAAATCAACACTTGTAAATCATACGCTTCACAAAACCTTATTGAATCGATTGCGTCACTTAAACAAAAAAGTAGGGGATGTAAAAGCAGTATTGGGAACAGAGTACATCGACAAAATCGCACGTGTCTCACAAAGCGCTATCGGAAGAACACCACGCTCAAATCCAGTGACATACACAGGAGCATTCACGCACATCAGAGAATTATTCGCATTGACCGCAGATTCCAGAATGCGCGGATGGAAACCAGGAAGATTCTCATTCAACGTAAAACGCGAACGCGGAGGAGGACGCTGCCCAAACTGTGAAGGAAATGGATTTCTCGCTATCGAAATGCATTTCTTACCGACCGTATATGTAACCTGCGATGTATGCCACGGTAAAAGATTTGATCACGAAACCCTCGCCGTAAAATACAACAAAAAATCAATTGCAGATGTATTGGAAATGACGATAGAAGAAGCCGCAGTATTTTTCAAAGATGTGCCAGCTGTTGCAGATAAAATGAAAGTTTTGAATGAAGTTGGATTAGGATACTTAACGTTAGGACAATCTGCGCGTACACTTTCTGGTGGAGAAGCACAACGCGTAAAGCTTGCCACACATCTCTCAAAACGAGATACCCGAAAAACATTATTCATTCTTGATGAACCAACAGTGGGATTGCATTATGAAGATGTTAGAAAATTAATTGATGTATTACAAAAGTTAGTCGATCGTGGAAACACGGTATTGGTAATCGAACACAATCTTGAAGTAATCAAATGTGCAGATTGGATTATCGATCTCGGACCAGAAGGGGGCGATAAAGGGGGAGAAGTTATCGCAACAGGAACTCCAGAAGAAGTCTCAAAAAAAGCAGGATCATATACAGGAAAATATCTCAAAAAAGTACTCAAGGATTGACATAAGATAGAATGCGTGCTATATTCTCGGCAGTACATTTCAATGGAGGAGTACATGCTTAACAAGCAATTTCCGGATTTTTCAATTGCAGTCGTCACTAACATCAGTCCAGAATCACAGGTCAAAGCTGTGTTTGCAAGAGGTCCAGGACTGACCAATGCATATAAATACGCTTTCGACATTCTGCGAGCGGGATTGTGTGGGGGCTTATCAGAGGATGACTTTCCTCGTGAGGGTTCAATGAAGAAATATTGCTGCAGTTGTTGGCAAGAATATGACGATGTTTGCAAGGCAGTCGCTCACGCACAACGTGTTGAAATTCGATTCAGCTTGTGGTCGCTTGATCATCTTCGGATGCAGCTGTTTTTTCTGGGATCTGAAGGACAGAAATTTTATGTTGACTCTAGTTTCGATATTGAGTCAGGTGAAGTGAGTGGTTTGGGTTGTGGAAGAAACAGGAAATGGTAAAAGCCAAAAAGAAATCAAAGAAAAATTGCAAAGCTTCTGGGAAGATTGGATCCCGAGCAACAAAAAGAGCTGAAGGGCCGACTTCGCAAAGAAGGGCTTTCCGACAGAGTTTCATTCACATAGAATTGTGAAACTCTGCATCCGGCACCGCCGGATTTTTTTATACAAAAAAAACGAGCATTGCTCGGATTCTGATTACTCGAATTTGTCAGGATCTTCAGTGGCCGGCTGCTCGGGAGACTGTTCTTTTTCAGGTTTTGGCGGTTTGTTTTCCCTGAAAAAATTGAACAACTTATTTTCATGTAGATCCTGATATCCTATGAAAGATCGAAGTAGTGCGAGATTAGCACCCGCAAAATTTTGTGTCAAGATATTGCACATTTCTACATCCAGTGGTAGTTTATGTAGCCCTGTCGCCAAACAGAGCTCTTGTAAATATTGTCATATGTATGTTAAATTATTCTAAAAAAATCTTGGTTTAGCGTCCACTAAACCGCGAGATTTTTAGAATAATCTATCTATACATCTGAAAATATTGACTAAGAGTCTGTTTGGTGAAAGAACCATGTATGAGAAAGAAACTACAAAGAAAATTAGTGCGGGAGATTGCGGATGAGCAACCGCAGATAGAACCTCGCTGTCCTTATTTTGGGAAATGCGGGGGTTGTTTTATGCAAGATGTGGATTATGAACATCAGAGAATCGTGAAGCAGAAATTTTTACAGAAGTTGTTTGATGATGCAGAAATTGAAATTTCAGTACCACTTCCAGAACCATCCCCAGATATTTTTTATTATCGAAACAGAATGGATTTTCCGATTGGTGAAAATCAGGAGATTGGTTTGAAACCAATGGGGAGATGGATGGATGTATTGAATTTGGAAATCTGTTTTCTACAATCAGAGGCATCACACGAGATAATGGATATTGTGAGAGGATGGATAAAAAAATGGAAATTGCCGGGATGGAATGTCGTTCGCCATACAGGATATGCGCGCTATCTTGTAATTCGAGAAGGGAAAAATACTGGTGAACGAATGGTTATTATTGTCACCTCCCCCGACCCCTCCTCAAAGAGGAGGGGAGATCAGTTGATGTCGATTGATACTGAAAGAGAAGAGGATCAGCAGGAACAAGCTCCCCTCCTTTCTAAGGAGGGGTTGGGGGAGGTTTGGGATGATCTTGTAGAAAAATTGAAACCACTAGCAACAACAATCTATCATGCAATTAACCCTCGCCTCACAGATATTTCAATTGGAGATGAAATGAAATTGTTACACGGTGAGCCATTACTCAAAGAAGAAGTAAATGGTCTCACATATTTCATTTCGCCATTCTCATTTTTTCAAACTAATACAAAAGCAGCTGCTCTACTTCAAGAATATGTAGTTAGTCTTGTCATCGCAAGCGCTCCTATTGTCATTCCCGCGAAGGCGGGAATCCAGGATTCTAAAGGCATGGATCCCAGCCTGCGCCGGGATGACAATGGTGGGCGCGATGACAAGGTACTCGATTTGTACTGCGGTTCTGGATTTTTCACATTGCCGTTAGCTAAAGAGGGGGTTGATGTGGTCGGTGTAGAACTCGATCCTGCATCAATCAAAATGGCAGAAAAAAACGCAAAAGAAAATAACATCACAAGCGCAACTTTCCACGCGACCGATGCAAAACTCCACACAAAAGAATTACAAGCAGGACAATACGACACAATCATAGTAGATCCACCCCGCGCCGGCCTACATCCAAAAGTAATAAGAAAACTCATTGAAATAGCCCCACAAGAAATCATATATGTCTCTTGTGGCCCAGCACGCCTAACTCACGAACTCTCGCAATTCCTAGAGCACTTCAATCTCACATCAATCAAAACATTTGACATGTTCCCGCACACACCGCATGTGGAAACAGTCATTACATTAAAAAAGAAAGCCCCCGCGTAAACGGGGGGATTTTAATCAGTTCCTAGAACCGACTAAGATTCGCTTTGTGGGGGTGATCCGGTTTGTTGAACGCGTACAGCATCTCCTGTACCGACAGATGACACACCTCCTCATTATCCGGAAGACACATTTTGAAGGTAACGCGCCGAATAGAGAGTGTCGTTGAAATATGTGTGACAGCGACACGACGCTTTGTGAGAATGTCATGAGGCTTGTCGTTGTCCCAGCGCTTGGTTGCGCGAGGGTCTGCAACCATGACGTCTCGGCCAGCATACGCATAGCCCTTCTCATCCCAGTTCGCTGTGTTGATGCTGACGCTTCGATCACGGAGGATATCCTGCGCCTCAACAGGGAGATGTGCGACGAGAATCCCCATGAACTTATCATGAGAACCAAGTGCTTGAGTTTTGACACAAACCCCATTGCTGGCACAGCCTGTAATGAATGTGAACATCAGTCCGAGAACAAGAATTGCGGTATTTTTGAACATGAATCACCTGTATCAAGTAGTTGGTAATGAACAGTACTAATAGCAAAATAACACAAATTACGGTATTTGTCAAGGGTGAAAGTGAGCGGATTGATAAAAAAGCGGTAAAAAATACCTGGAATACGTACGATTCTTGACGCAGCCTGAATTATCTGATATGCTACTCAAAGTTCATCAATATGAGTGAAAAAGTTTATCTGAGGATCCCGACGCCTAAGGGCGGATACAATTACGTAGCCGTCGATCCTACTCGATTGAGTAAAGAAACCACAACCCAGCTTTTCGAAAAGAAAGATGGGGACTTCAAGAAGATGGCCTAGGAAGGCATCACCCACACAGTGGGTGTTTTTTATTGACAAACAAATGCAGGGATTGTATTCTTTCTTCGCTCATTACAAAGAGGGTGAAATGAAAATCAAATACATCATAACAGATGTTGATGGGGTGATTCTCGATCGCATGCCCGTGTTTGCGGAAATTTTCGCACAGATTGTTTTCGACAAATGGGGCGTGCAAAAAGGGCTTGCCAACGCATACTATTTGTCGACAGCAGGAACTCCATTGTATGCACAATTTCGTGGATTTGCGGAGATCTGCTCGCAGAGAGTTACAAATGGCGAAGTAAAACAATTCGAAGAGCGATTCTTCAAAGAAGTACAAAAACGACGCGTGCCGGTATTTGAGGGGGCGGTAGATGCAATTACACAACTACATAGATCAGGAAAATTGTTCTTTGCAACAACTGGTTCGCAAACCGGTGAGATCGTACGAATTTTCACAGACATAGAAATCGAACCGTGTTACGAAAAAATCATGGGATCCGACAAGATCCCAAAAAGCGCAACGCACGTCATCATGTTTGCAATGAAAATTCGCATTGATCAGGACAAGTTTTGCTCACAAGCTGTATATGTTGGAGATGGTCCATATGACATGGAGGTCGCCAAAAAATGCGGAGTAATTGGTATTGGAATTCCATCAACAGTCCCAGAAGAAAAACTCCGCGAAGCTGGAGCCTCTCACATAATCCAATCACTCGCAGAGCTTCCTGCGCTCATCGATGAGCTGGAAAAATAAAATCCCGACAAATCGGGATTTTTTAAATTCTGGCAGTTATGCAATTATGCCCACCAAGCTACGTATCCGAGATACAAACCAATCACAAGTGATACAAATAACCACGGTCGAAGACCATCTCCCTTACCAAACTTCTTAAGCATTCGTTTTGAAAAACCTGGATTTGCAAGTCGAATGACACCCTTTGCAAGAACTGCCCAGCCCAAGAAAGTCACAACACCACGCCAATCAGCTTCCCACACATTATAACTCAACACGTGCAAAATACCGATCAAAAGCGACAAAAATCCAGTACCAAGCAAAAATGCATCATTTGATGCAAAAGACATCATCGTTTTAACGGTTTTTTTGTTAGCCAACAACGCAAGCGAAATAATAACAAAGCACAAAGACCACGCCTTCGCTAAAAAAAGCCCTACCTCCATAAGCATGAGAGTTATTGATTAGTCCTATAGTTTAACACATTATGAAACAGCCAACAAAGCATTTTTCAATTCCTTCAGTAATTCCTCCATCAATCTTTGAATTATGACGCACTTCAATGACGTGCTGATGTGAGTATTGAGTAGTTTCGTAATTTAAAGCTATTAAAGAACTTACTCACTTTCGATTCTTCAGCCATATTTTTTTAAACAAAGGCATCGATAAAGTCGAAAGCACAAAAGCAACAGCAGGAACAATGGAGTTAACAAAAGGTCGTGGTAAATCAGCTGCCCAGAAAAAAAGCACAATAACAAAATAGGTAAGGACAGCAATAAGAATACGCCGCGTCCAACATGTTTCCCATGCTTTATCCGCCTCAACACGTTTATTACGCTTATGCAACGCAAGCAAAAACTGTTTAATTTTTTGAATCTCATCATGCATATTTTTTATTTTATGTGTTGGTGAGTAAATTAAAAATCAACAAGATGAATATCATGATCAAGCGAATCTAAAAAATTGAGAAACGCAATGTGAGACAACTCAATCGTAGCAGTATTAACATTTGGATGAAAGCCGACAATATCCGCATCGTAAAGCTCGCGATCAATATATACAGAAACCTTTTTTTCTGAATCATTCAGCAAACCAAAAGGGGAGACTGCGCCGGGTTCGAGATCAAGTAGTTCTTTTAATGCTTCTGGAGATGCAAAAGAAACACGTTCATTAATTATCTCACCAAAAGCTTTCAAATCTGTACGTGTTTCCGCAGGGAGAATCAAAAGAAAAAACTTTTTACTTTTTTTACCCTTCAACAATAAATTTTTACACGCAATTCCAGGAATATCACCACAATGCTCGCGCGCATCCTCACACGTAAAAACCGCCGGATGTTCATGTCTGACAAATGGAATTCCATGTGATTGTAGATAATTATCAATCATGTGTTGTTGAAAATATATAATACACACATTCTATGCCACACAAAACAGAATCGCAAATATGTGACAGTATATTTCAACAATTTGGAAGATGCTTGAATAAGGGGCTTGCATTCGTGTATGCTCGTGGAATGAAAGAAACACTCAAAAAACAAATCGCGAATTTACCACGCACACCTGGTGTGTATCTTTTTCGTGGCGTGAAAGGGAGTGTGTTGTATGTTGGGAGGGCGACGGTTTTGAAGACTAGGGTTTCTTCGTATTGGCAGAAAAAAAGGGATCCCTCGGCTGCGCTCGGGATGACAGGTGCAACGCTCGGGATGACAGGCACAACGTTTGGGATGACAGGGGGGCGGCCGATTGAGGAGGCGATGGATCAAGTGGTAAATATAGATGCAATCAAAACAGAAACAGTGATTGAGGCGCTAATGTTAGAAGCTGTTCTCATAAAAAAATATTGGCCAAAATATAATGTACTTGGAAAGGATGGGCGGAGCTTTTTGTATGTGGGAATCACGCGAGATGATTTTCCAAAAGTATTGTTGATTCGAGGTAAGCAGTTGGATGCTGGGGAATATGATGAGAAAAAAGATCTTGTCGCTTTATTTGGTCCATACACACAGGCGACATCAATTCGAAATGCATTGAAGATTGTGCGAAAGATTTTTAAATTTTCAAGTTGCAAGCCTCCAAAAGTGGATTCCCGCATTCGCGGGAATGACAAAAGAGAGGGGGCTGAAACAAGAAGGGATCCTTCGACTAAAACGCTCAGGATGACAGATTCTATGGGCGCCGAGGATAAACCGAAGGGGCGAGCGTGTTTTTATAGAGGAATCGGATTATGCCCCGGAGTATGTACAGGAGAAATCAAAAAGCGGCCATATCGCCGCACGATTCGACATCTCATCAAATTTTTTCAAGGCAAAAGAAAAGAAGTTATTATCGATCTAAAAAAAGAAATGGAAAAAGCTTCCGAGTTGATGGATTTTGAAAGAGCAGGGGAGTTACGCAATCAAATTAGATCGTTGGAGCATATTCACGATATCGCAGTACTTGGAGCAGAACGTCATGGATTGAAACGCGCAGATATTGGAATTGATGTATTTGGAAGAATAGAAGGTTATGATATATCAAATATTTCCGGACAGCATGCGGTTGGGTCGATGGTTGTCGCGGTCGGTGGTCATCCAGAAAAACAAGAATATAGAAAGTTCACAATTCGCGAAGTGAAGGGTTCTAATGATGTTGCGATGCTCGAGGAAGTAATTCGACGACGATTCACACATGATGGATGGGAACAACCAGAATTATTATTGATTGACGGCGGGCTCCCACAAGCAAACCGCGTTAAAAAAACATTACGAGAACTAGAAATAGAAATCCCCGTCATAGGAATCGCAAAAGGCGCTGCACGCAAAAAAAATCAATTCATCATCCCCAAACAAAAAAAGACCATCCAAGAAGATCTCAAACAAATCGCTAGATTGTATCCTCACATTCTAATCGCGCTGCGAGATGAATCCCACCGCTTCGCGCAAAGTTTCTACAGATTAAAGCATCGTAAGACAATCAGAGGGAAATATTGACAAGACGGCGGGAAAGTGCTACGATTTTGCCAGTCATAAAAGGAGGCTGAAATGAAGATTCGTTTTTTGTGCGGTGTGTACTCGCGAGATTTTGAAGCGGAGGGAGCGAAGCTTGATTTCGTGGGTCAATTTTTGAGCGACGCGGTCGAACTGGAGATTCGGCATATCAACCCAATGATTCATAGGATCAATCATAACAATCTCAAGGGTAGATTGGACAATAAGACTGATGTGCCAACGTTGCTATCGGGTGAGTTTGGCAACCACGAGGCAGATATCGCGCGTGGGTGCGATCTTGGGATCAAGATCTTCAACGAATCAGGTGTTGTATTTCGTGTGATACAAGTTCTACTAGAACATTCTTCTGCACATGAGGAGTCATGAAACTAAGTAGAGTTTCAATATGAAGGTCAGTCAGATAGAATTCTATAGCAGCCTCATGGAGGCTGTTTTCATTTGTGTTAAGCAGCTTTTTTCTTGGGGAAATCTGGACGTATGTTATGAAAGAGTGAAACTGCTTTTTCAATATCATCTTTGAGGCATGCAAACATAATGGCACGCTTTGCGAGAATAGTTTGCGCACCCTCTCCAGGTTGTTCAGTTACAGTATCACGAAAATCCGCAGCGAATCTCTCAACCCAATCCATCTCATCCATCCCAGATTCTTGCATAAGCTGAACCTGCATCAAATTATGAGCGCGCATCAATTTCTCCGCGCGTTCTTTTTGCATTGCGTTGTCATCTGGTAAATCATGTGTTTGCATAGAAGGTTAGTATACATCATATAGAAGAATTGACAATAATTGCGTAAATTGCTACCGTTTGGCTGTTCATTACAAAGGAGTCCAAATGAAAGTCAGACTGTTGTGCCATGTGTATATGAGACAAAGCCATCCACGTACTAGTGCGCGTTTTCGTGGTCAATTTGTAAGTAATACGATTGAAAGTGAGCATCTGAATGATATCATGGCGCAGGTTGATGAAAACGACCTTCAGCTATTGGATGAACATCGCGAAGAATCAGTTAAAAATCGATTGGGGGTAAATTCGTTGTTCGGTACAGATGCTCACAAGGTGTATGAGATTCGCGTGATGCAGATCATTATTGTGTCGTAAGGAGAAAGATCATAATCATGAAACTGTATGAACTGAAGCGCTTGAATTTGACGCTCGGAGCGACACGGCCGCGAAAAATGATTGTAGCGGCAAAGACTGAAGAAAAAGCACGTCAGCTTGCGCACGAGTATTCACAACCATTTGAAGATGCCTTGGACAAATCGCAAGTGTCATGCATGATGGTCGCTCATAGCTGTAGTTATTCAAGTGAGCGAGTTATCACGTCCTTTCGTAGTGATAGTGGTATGCATGCGCTTCCACCAAAGGAAAAAGATCAATAACCTCGAATACGAGGTTTTTTTATTCTTACCCACGAATAGTACAAATCAATTACAAATCTACAAATGCTTTTCTAGCAACATCCAGATAGGCTGTCATTGCGAGCGTTTTAGCGTGGCAATCTCAAATATAAAAGGGATCCCTCGGCTAAAACGCTCGGGATGACAGGTGATCACATGGTTGCAAAGCAAGCATTTGTAGATTTGTAATTGATTTGTACTACTCGTGGGTCTCCTGTGGATGAATCATGTTGACACGTGTCAAACTGTGGGATATTATAAGTATGTAGTGGTGAATTGTGGGGAATGGTGGGTGATCCTAGAAACTTGTGAATGAGTAATCATATTCGAATATCGTTGGTAACGGACCCACGAATGTGACCTCGCAAAGAAGGTGATTCACAAGCTCTACACTCGCACAGAATTCCAAAAATCAAGCACCCTGCGTTACAACATGCAATGCGTAGTATTGCAGAGCACAACGTCGTGACAGATATATTGTTGTCGCTAACTGGCGAAACAGCGTAGAAGTTTTTTCTACAAGCTGCGTCACAAGTCTACATTTCTCCTCCACGACTAAGAGGGTCTATCACATATTAATACTTAGATCACGAATCGTTTAGATTTGGTGATACATTGCTTAAATAATTTTTGCGGTTTAGATCGTTCTAAGCCAAGAAAATTTTTGAGAAATGTAGCCCAAAGATAAAGATTCTGATCAAGTAGTAATATGCGATAGGCCCTCAAAGACGTTGCTCCATCCTATGCGATATCGTGCAAAGTAATAGTGCGCACGTATGAAGTATCGTAGGGTCTTGATATCTGGATTCCCGCATTCGCGGGAATGACAATCATCACTATGTTCATCGGAGAGTATTCCCACTCGGTCGACCAAAAAGGTCGATGTGCAGTGCCCACAAAATTTAGAAAGTTACTCGGCTCAAATGCCGTTGTTACGCGTGGGTTAGACAACTCACTGTTCTTGTACACAAACAAAGAATGGAAAAAGCTTGCAGAAAAACTTGCAGCGCTCCCATTCTCACACAAACAATCTCGTGCATTCGCGCGTTTGATGTTGGCAGGTGCCATGGAGGTAACCATCGATAAGCAGGGACGCATCATGCTCCCAGATTATCTGCGTACATTTGCCAAGATCAAAAAGAAAGCGGTCATGGCTGGCCTTTATAATCGAATCGAGATTTGGGATAAAGCTGCGTGGGAGAAATACAAGAAAGCTACAGAAAAGGAAAGTGGCACTATCGCAGAGGATTTATTTGAACTTGGTATATGAGACACATCCCTGTATTAGCAAGGGAGGTGCTGGAAAATTTAGATCCGCAGTCTGGTCAAAATATTATTGATGGAACTATTGGCGACGGCGGACACGCAGAATTAATTCTTGAGAAAATAGACGAAGGAAGATTATTAGGATTAGACCAAGATCCAGAATCACTCAAACGTGCAAAAAAATATCTCGGAAACGCAAAAAACATCATCCTAAAGCAAGGAAACTTTCGTGAACTGAAATCACTCATTCCAGAGGATTTCGGAGAAGTTCAT
>NZCD01000038.1 GCA_002688135.1 Parcubacteria group bacterium | reverse complement strand
CTTTCTACAACTAATTCGGAGAAGAACCTAATAAGAAGAGTTATTTTGCTTATGTTGAGGCTATCAGATCTCCAGAAGGAATTAGTGGATATCGGCACATACGTCACCAAAAGATAGATGAAATAAATAATTTATTTGCCTTCTTATTACGTTAAGTATGGATGATATGCTTTTGGGTAGATCATAAGATTATAGGGAATTCAATGTTTATTAATGAGGGGAAAAATGAATAATAATATAACTTCTGAGAATGCCGTAAGTGATTTTCTTGGTGTTGTTGAGAATATTCTACCATCATATCGCTTTGACCAATACCGTCTTTATCCTTCCACTGACAGAAACGTCTGGCAAGTTTATTTAATAAACAGACTTAATGATCATTTCCAAAGTAAAGATAGTTATTGTTTTTTTGAAGTAATTAATAACCTTCCATTTTTAATAGGATGCCAGATTTCAAGGTGGGACGAAGAGCATTTTGGATTTAAAATGGCTAACATTAATTGGGTTATTGCTCCGGAGGATACAATCTCCAACAAAGTGACGGATAATTTAATTAACTCCTGTATTTCTTTTTTAAGAGATGAAGGCGTAAGGTTTGTTTTATCAAGGATATGCAGTGATGACACGCAAATGCTTCATTTATTTGAAGATAAAGGGTTCCGATATTACGAATCAACAGTTTATCCAATAGCTAAATGTGCTGATCTATCTTTGCCTGTAGATACAAGTGTTAGATTGGCAACTAACGCTGATTTAGATGATATTTCTCGGATTGCTGAACAGCACCAATACCAGAGAGGTCATTATTATTGTGATGTAAAGTTTGATAATAAAAGAGTAGATACAATGTATGTAAAATGGATAAGAACGAGTATTGAAAATAATGAGCCGATTGCAGTTTTTGTAGATAAAGGCAAAGTGACAGGGTATTTTGCCTTTGTGTTGGATGAAGAGTTATCGAAATTTACAGGCTATAAGTATGGCAGAATGACATCTCTTGCAACGGATTCTTCGATAAGAGGTAAGGGCTTTGGTATGCAGTTTTTTCAAGGGGTAATTGCTCTTCTCACGGAAATGGGGGTAAGGTATATAGCTTCAGAGTATGCTACTAAGAATATAGTATCAACTCGTCTTCATATGAAGAATCTGTTTTATCCATTACATGAAAAGGTATTGTTGCATCTATGGCTAATCCCGATACATCTGTAGATGGTCGTGATAAATTGAGCCAAAAATGGTCGTTTAAAATGAGCCACCTGGAGAGAGATCTGAGTTTAATGATTATATATGTTAGTAATAAATAACAGAAAAATTGGAAATAACCGCCCTGTTTATATCACCGCGGAACTGAGCATAAATTACAATGGCAAGCTGGCGATTGCCCTTGAGTTGGTTGAAAAAGCCGCAGAGTGCGGGGTTGATGTGGTTAAACTTCAAATCGTTTATGCCGACGGAAGTTATGACAAACAATCACCTTCCTATGATATTTTCCGCAGAAACGAGTTGCCGATCGAACAATGGGGAAAGGTTTGCGAGCGCGGCTCAGATCTGGGACTGGATCTTATTGCTACATTCGGAAATCATCTGGATGTAAAGCATAACGAAGAACTCGATTTGTCGGCAATAAAGATATCCTCCTCGAATCTGACGAATGTAATGATGCTTGCGTCCGTTGCCGCTACTCGAAAACCGCTGGTCCTTTCAACTGGAATGGGATATTTAAGCGAAGTTGATGAGGCGGTTCGAATACTTGAACAAGATGGACCGAAATCGATAGCTGTATTACAGTGCACGTCAATATACCCCACATCACCGAAAGATGTAAATTTGAACGTCATTAAAACCCTCGAACAGGCATTTCCGAAATGTACAATCGGTTTTTCCGATCATTCCATGGGAATTGCCTGTGTGATTGCTTCGATAGCATGTGGGGCCAGAGTCATTGAAAAACATTTTACTCTTGATCGAAAAATGAATGGACCGGATCATTACTTCTCCGCCACACCAGAAGAGTTGAAAGCCCTCGTAGATGCAGTAAGAGAAGTTGAATTGGCTCTTGGTTCGAGCGTGAAATGTCCTACGCCTGGAGAACGCGTTTTAAGAAGCCAGGTCCAACGAACCCTGGTTTCAGCGGTTGAAATTAAGAAAGGCGAAAAAATTCAAGCTGATAAACTAACATCAAAACGAACCCAAACAGACGGAATTCAGCCAAAATTTCTGAAAATTATATGTGGACGAGTAGCGAAGAGAGATATCAGAAGCGATACGCCGATTTCCTGGAATGATCTGTGAGTAAACGAACTATTGCATTTTTTGATTCCCCTTTTGCTCTCGATTTCGACTCGAAAGGGCAAATTCAGAATGTAAAGTCAACGAAAGAAAGGTGACTCTGAGCGGTGAGCGCTGGATCTTTAAACGCATACCGATTATTTGGAATACTTGGAGATGATATCCGATGTAACGTAAGATTTCACTACTAATAACCTGCGTCGGGGGGGATCTTGCCCCTTCCTTATTGGTTGAGCTCTTAAAGAGTGATGCATTCGATTTTCGGATTATTGGTGTGGATGCAGCGGCTCCGGTTCAGACAAGAAGAATGTTGGATGTTTTCTTTCATGTACCATCGGGAAACCATCCTAGCTATATTCAGAAAATTTCAGAGATCGTTAAACATGAAGGTGTGGATGTTATTTTACCATCATCGGATGATGAGGCCTTTGCAGTGTCCGCTGCAATGAATGAGCTTGAACACCTAGGCGCCAAAGCAATTGTCAGTCCTCAAAACTGTTTGGAACGAATTTCCAACAAAGAAACCACATATACGATTTTAAAAAAGGCCGGGATCCTGGTTCCTGAATTCAGAGTTGCGCGAAATGAAAAAGAACTCTTAAAGATAATAGAATTTTATGAATATCCAAAGATAAGCCTTGTCCTTAAGCCGACGAAAGGGAGCGGAAACCGGGGTATTCATATCCTGTGCGGTTTGGATAATCCACCGAGCTGGCTTGGAAGTGGAAGACGTGAGAAACGAATAGAGAACAAGACCTTCCCCATTGAGAATACATCATCTTTTATTGATGGCGACACGCTCGTCATGCCTTGCCTGCAGACACCCGCGTATGATGTCGATGTATTATACTGTGCTGGACAGGAATATGCAGTTTACGTGCGGCAGAGAATGAATCCGACAGGCATTCCATTCGAAGGAAATATCCTCTGTGCAGATTCACATATCACCGATTACTGTCGCAAGATAGCAACTACATTAGGATTAACCGCCTTGCACGATATGGATTTAATGACAACAACCGATGGAGAGGTGGTAATCATGGAAGTAAATCCGAGGGCAAGCGGGAGTCTATCCTCAACACTGGTTTCGGGATTTTCAGTACTGGATTGGGCTGTTGCATCCGTTTTGGGTATAAAATTTAGAGCATATGAACCGGAAACGAAAACGGATATTATCCCGTTATCTGGCACGTTTGCAGTGCCAAAGGATTAGATCATAGAATTCAATAGTATGATTCTGTCGTTATTAATAATCGTCTGGGGAAATGGGAATACATAATGAAAATAGTTCTGATTCAAACGGTACCAGCGGGGAAGGAGCGATCTCAGGTTGGAATTGAAATTGCTTGTTTACAATTCAAGACGCCATTGAGTCAGCTAACCTTGAGTTGGTTTGTCTCTACAAAGAGCGGAAGCATAAAATCCCTGATAGCAAGCTGAAACAGATACTTATAGGTGGTTCGCATATTAGTGGTTTTACAAAAAGTATCTTGAATAAATGTTTTGATGTCGGGGTTATTGGGGAAGGAGAAGAAACATTAAAAGTAAAGATGGTAGATGGAAATATACCGGAAGATATACGAGGCGCTTTACCCGAAAGACCCGGAATTCGACACCAGAGACGTATTGAAGTTCCTGAGCGAACATCCGGCTTTGGTATCCTTAAATGAACACCACAGGCAAAAACGGTTATTCGAAGATGTCCATGAAGACCTGGCCAGAAGCAGCAATTAGCAATTTGCTGATTCTGCGAACGGATGCCTCCAAAGAAAGCGGTATCGGGCATTTCGTACGTTGCCTGGCTTTGGCTCAGGCGTGGTGTTTTCAAGGCGGCCGTGCGGTTTTTATTTCCAGGATTGATAAGGAAACGCTTGTCCAGTGGATCAGGGGTGACAACTGTGAATTGATCCGGATCAAAAATGAGTTGTCCGTTATTGAGGAACTGGAGCTTGTTTATCGATACTTCAATCCGAAGAAAGAGGCAGATGCCAATGGGGAATCGGCTGTGTATCCGGCAACATGGATCGCAGTCGATGGATACCACTTCGGGGAGGACTATCATCAGGGGCTCAAGGAAGCCGGTTACCAGGTTCTGATCATCGACGACAAGGCGCATCTGCCCTTTTACCATGCCCATATTCTGCTCAACCAGAATATCGGAAGTAGCCAGATACCCTACCGGTGTAGTTCCGGAACCCTTCCATTACTGGGATTGAAATATGTTCTTTTGCGAAAAGAATTTGGACATTATCGAAAGGATACCGGACAAATATCCAGACGCCCAAAGAATATAATTATCACCTGTGGGGGAGTCGATTCCAAGAACATTACCCAAAGGGCCGTCTGTGCCCTGAAACAACTGAATCGTAAGAATCTCTCTGTGCAAATTATTATCGGGCCGGAAAACCCCCATTTAATGAGCATTAGAAGGGAACTCCAATCCGCGCCCTTTCAGTATCGGCTTATGGAAAATGTAAAAGAGATGCCGGACTTGTTGGGATCTGCTGATCTTGCTATCACCGCCGCCGGAAGCACCTCCTGGGAAGCGGCTAATATGGGAGTGCCCAACATCAATATGATTCTATCAGACAACCAGGAAAGGATCGCGTTGAAACTCCATGAGACCGGTGCCGCCCGAACATTGGGCTGGTGGCATACGGTCGATTCCCATATGCTCGCAAAAGCGGTATCCGAACTCCTGGATGATTATGAGCTTAGAAAAGATATGAATCGAAAAGCAAAGCGACTGGTGGACGATGTCGGTGCTTTAAGGGTATGTCGTATCATGAGATTTTTTTCCGCCGGGTATCAAGCGACAAATTTCCGCATCCGAAGCGTTGGGCCTGAAGATTCGAATCCGCTGTTTCGACTTGCAAACGATCCGGAGACCCGGCAAAACGCTTTCCAATCGAAGCCCCTATCCTTTGAGGAACATGCTCAATGGTTAGATAAGAAGATGAACGATTCTCAAACCACTGCCATGTATGTTCTCGAATATGAGGGGGCGGTACTGGCCCAGATTCGTTATGACAAAATCTATCCGGATACAGCTGATATCGATATTTCAGTACATCCGGCATTTCGGAGGCGGGGGTATGGTACTGCAATGCTGACCGAAACCCGCAATGCAGCAGGAAAACAACTCGAAATCAGCTCATTTCGCGGCGTGGTGTTTCAAGAAAACGATGCTTACAGGCACTGTTTTATCAAGGCCGGATTTCGGGAAAAAGAGAAGACGATGCTGAAAGGCCGCACCTGTTTCATTTATGAATACCGATTGGACACCTATGTCGAAACACTCAACTGACTTGTTCTGTCCTCCCATTCCATTTGGAAACCGTTGGATCGGTCCGGGGTTTCCGGTCTTCGTGATTGCTGAGATCGGCATCAATCATGAAGGGGATCCGGATCGAGACAACGGTGCTGGACCCCAATCGGCTCGCTTCCTTCATGGTGGGGGAGACACTGGTGATGCCCTGTTTGGGATTGCCGGCGTATGATGCGGATATATTGAATTATTATGAACGCGACTACGCCGTTTTTGTTCGTAAACGGACAAACCCGACCGGTATTCCCTTTGAGGGAAACACCCTGACCGTTCAGGAAAGTGTTACCGAGTATTGCAAAAAGGCGGCCGGTTCATTGGGGCTCAAGGCCATTCACGATATGGATTTGATGACCAACAGTCGTGGCGAAACCGTGATTCTGGAAGTCAATCCACGACCCAGCGGCAGTATCGCGACTTCCATGGTTTCGGGATTTCCCATCATCGATTGGGCCGTCGGCGGTCTGTTTTATCAATTCTGATGCGCAGCTTTCCCGCGGGCTTGAGAAAGTTGATTATCCGGTAATACAGAAATACATTGACGATAAATATGGCGAATTTTAAATCGGGATGTTCT
>NZCD01000037.1 GCA_002688135.1 Parcubacteria group bacterium | reverse complement strand
TTCTATTATTTATGACACGCTCAATTTCTACACATTGGTGGTAGGCCTCGATGCATTGTAAACCGTCACAAAATCGAAGATTTTGGCGGTTTACAAAAAAAGACACCGACGAAAGTTTCAACCGTAGTTGATAACTTTCGCCGGAGTCAGGGGGGATCTTAGCGGCCGCTGCCAAAACCAGAAAGGAATGCTTTGTGAGAAACAGGTCCATCTGGTCGAGGGGGGTGCTGTACATCACGACAGCGCTTCAGGCTGTACTGATAGAGCTTGGATGTGCAGGCGACCTTCGAGCACACGCCATCCATAAGGCATTCAGGAGCCATAATGCGACTGTCAAAAGCAGTCAGCACGAGCCTCTTCAGCTCTTCCCACGGAATGGTAGTCGGCTTGACGTTCATTGCCGAACGCGTGCCGTTGGCAAGTAGTGGAATGCGAGCATCGTAGAACCAGTTCTCCGCTCCGGGAATCTGGCCTTCGGCGATGAGCTGACGCTTGTCGTAGCGGTAGTGAACCGCAGAACCATGTCGTCGTTCAGCAATGCGAATCATTCGCGTCAGCTGATCGAGATAAGTTTTGCGATTCGTGGTGCCGTCGATACGACCCACGTTCAGTTTCTTAAGAACGCGGAAGTTCGTGAGAATCACGACGTGACCAGTTTCAGGATTCCGAATGACGATGATTGCAGCTTGGTCGACCTTGCGTGCAACACGATCGAGACCGAACATTGTTGACTCAAGGAACACAACCTTCATGGTTTTGCGACCAACCGGAATCTCGATGAGTTCCTTATTCGTGTCGTATTCGGTACGACCTGCTGTGAAGAAGTGTTTCTGCTCGACATGCTTCATGGTAGCGATCATCTTCATGTGAGAAGGCCGATCATCACGCCACAAATCACTTCGTTCCGACAAGCTGCCAGGCTCGGCAAACATCAATCGCGGAAGCATGGCGAACTCGTAGAGCTCAACTTTCCCTTCGAGAATGCGCGATTCAAGGTGTCGACAGTATGTGAGCAATTGCTCCATGGCAGGATCGCTCTTGCAACCCAGCTCTTGTGCAAGTGCATCAGGAGTTGCGGAAAAGAAGGATTGACCTTTCTCGCCGAAATGATCCTTCATGAAATGCATCACAGCTTCATACGCAGAGGCTGGATCCGCAAGTTCATGAGGTGCCGCATTCTTGGGCCAGCGGACACGTCCTTCAACAATCTTCTCCAGAAAGTTGTAGATGCCATCTTCAGGCGTATTGATGTTCTGCATCATTCGCACGAGCTGTGAAAGCTCAAGCGGTCCGCAGTACATGCGCTTGTGACGCGCATCTTCCTCATCAACGTACACCACGAAATCCTCAAGCTGTGCAGGAAGATCTTCTCCAAGCTCATCTGCAATCAGCCGAATGCTCGAAGTGTTGACTTCGCGTCCCAGCTCTGGATCAGGATGCTCGTCAAAGCGTCCTCCGCCAGTACCGACGAATAGAATGCCGCAGTGTTCCTCAAGCTCATCTGCAGTCAGGTTGCACGGGAGGGAATCCTCAGTGTAGTCATGATCAAGCAGAAGTTGCTGAAGCTCTGGATTCTCCCAACTCAACACCGCAGTTGCGTCGATGTAGTGGTGAGGGGTATCGAGATTGACACCCATGTTTTCGCCGAACTGACGTAGCAGAATCAACGCACCAATCTCATCTAGATGCGGCTGACGATGCATCACAATTACTTTTTTATGGACAGTCAAGATATACCTCCAATTTCCTTTTTTTTGAATTGACGAAAGATCGTCTGATGATAGTGAGATCTATCACCAAACAGCTGCCTTCAAGACAATAATGATACTACATAATATTACACTAAATTGACAACAAATAATACCACAAAAACAGCCTTTTGTCAAGGCTGAATAACATGATCTCTGGGTACTAATTTTAGTAAAATTCTAGCTGTGTTGGTGACCCAACGGGATCCATACGCCTTCGCGTAGGATAAAATCAATTAGAAAAGGGCGATGTTACTTTTTTGGAAGTACGCCCTTAATCCAATCAGAAATAGACTTCTTTGCATGTGTACGAATTCGTGATTTTGCTATGGAAGTTTTCACAAAATTGATCCAATCTGGGCTCGGACCCTTACGATTTTTATCGGTAATTACCTCAACCACATCGCCACTTTTCAATGGGGTATCCAGTCTTGTGATCTCGCTATTCACACGCGCACCGGAACATTTGTTTCCAATATCTGTATGAATAGCATATGCAAAATCAACTGGCGTTGCATCCTCTGGTAAATCAATAACATCGCCTTTAGGAGTAATCACAAAAATTCGACTCTGAAAAAAATCTAATTTAATTGATTCAATATCTTTCAAACCCTTCACCATTTCTTTGTGTACGCGAGCAAGCTCATCAATCCAGCGCTTGTGTCGTTCTGGAATCTTTGAAGTTTTCTCATGTTCAGAATAATGCCAATGTGCAGCCAAACCATATTCAGCAGCCTCATGCATCTCCTCTGTGCGAATCTGAAATTCCACAATCTCACCGCCAATTGCAAACACCGTTGTGTGTAAGGATTGATACCCATTGGGTTTTGGTTGTGAAATATAATCTTTAATTCGCCCCTTCAAAGGCTTCCATAAATTGTGCAAAACTCCGAGTGTTGAATAGCATTGCGCGACGTCTGGTACAATCACACGAATCGCAATCAAGTCATAAATTTTCGTAATATCTCGATCATACTTCTCTAGCTTTCTGTGCAGTGAATACAAATGTTTCAGTCGACCAACCATAGACGTCATCTGAATACCAGATCGCTTCAATTCTTTTTGTGCAATTTTCATGACGGTATTGATGTATTCATTTTTCGCCTCATAACGCTGTTGAACAATCTTCTTCACATAGTCATAGCGTTTGGGATATACATATTGAAATGCCAAATCCTCGATCGTTCCTTTCATTTCACCCATACCCAATCTAGAGGCGACAGGGGAAAAAATCTCCAAAGATTCAAGAGCAATACGATATTGTTTCTTGGGGGGGAGTGATTCAAGTGTACGAAGATTATCTATGCGATCAGCAAACTTAACGATGAGAGAACGCGCATCTGCAGCCATGGCAATAAAAAATCGCCGCATATTCTCGACATAGCGGGAAACACCACGATACTTTACTTTACCAACCTTTGTAACACCTTCAACTATTGATCCAACATCATGACCAAACTCCTTTGTGATAGTTTCAAGTGTTACGTCTGTATCTTCAGGAACATCATGTAGTATTCCTGCAATTACAATCGGCAGTTGCAACTCCATTTCAGCTAACGTGATGGCTGTACGTAATGGATGATTCACATATGGCTCACCTGACATTCTGCGTTGTCCTTTGTGCGCATCAACTGCAAGTTTGTGGGCTTTTTCAACCAAACTAAAATCAGCGTCTTTGTGGTACGCTTTTATGGTGCTGATTAGTTGATCATACTCACTTGCCATAGCAATTTTCAATTTCTAATTTTCATTTAATTTTCAATGTCACAATTTTCAAACCCACTCATTAAGCCGTCATCCTGGCGTAGGCCGGGATCCATCATACTATGAGGCATGGATCCCGGCCTACGCCGGGATGACAGTTGATACAGCATGTTGGAAACTTGAAAATTCACTCAGGTTCTTCTTCAGAATCTGTCTCGGGTTTTTTAACACGTGCGAGTTGTGTAGCAATCTGTTTTTCATCCGCTTCAGTTTTCTTCCGAGAAAAATCACACTCTTTATAATTCGAACATTTAACTTTTGTTTTCCCAGATGCCATCAATAATGACTTACATTCCTCGCAAAATTGATTCTCAAGTGGCATACCCCACAATGCAAAATCACATGTAGGATAGGTCGAACACCCATAAAATATCTTGCCACGACGAGTTTTTCGCTCAACTAATGGAGCTTTGCATTTCACGCAAGCTACACCAATTTCCTTTGGTTCAGCTTTTTCTTTCTTATCTTTTTCCAATGGCTCGGTATGTTTACAATCAGGGTATCCCGAACATGCATAAAATTTCCCATAACGTCCCACACGAATAATCACATCCTTTCCACACTCACTACATTTCTTATCGGTTTTCTCCATTACAATGTCTTCTTTCTTCACCTCTTCAGTTTTTTTCTCGAGATTATCTTTAAATGGTTTGTAAAAATCCTTGATGATTGGTTTCCATTCCTTTTCGCCATCTGCAATATCATCAAACTGTTCCTCCATATGAGCGGTAAAATCATAATCAACTATTTTGGGGAAATGCGCCACAAGCACATCATTCACCACCTCACCAATATCAGTAGGGGAGAACCGACGTCGATCCAAGCGCTCAACATATCCACGCGCCTCAATAGTCCCAATTGTCGGGGCATATGTAGAAGGACGTCCAATGCCATGCTCTTCTAAAACTTTCACCAAACTCGCATCATTATATCGCGGAGGAGGTTCAGTAAAATGTTGCTCGGGTGTAATTGATTGCACAGATAATTCCTCACCCTCTTTTAAATCTGGCAATGTACGATCTTTCAATTGCTCTGGGTACACCGCCAAAAATCCATCAAACACAATCACGCTTCCAGTTGTTTTGTACGTATATGTTTTTTTATCAGAACCATCAATCGTCATCAAAATCGTAGTCAAACGAGATTGCGCAGGATTCATTTGAGATGCCAAAGCACGACGCCAAATCAAATCATACAATTTCCATTGTTGATCATTCAGCACATCTTTAAGTCTATCTGGAGTCAATTCAACATGTGTTGGACGAACCGCCTCATGCGCTTCTTGGGCAGACTTAGATTTCGTTTTATATTGATGCGGCTTTTCTGGAATATATTTTTCAGAAAAAGTGTGTTTTGCGTAATCACGCGCAGCCGTCAAATAATCCTCGGACAAGGTGACCGAATCAGTACGCATGTATGTAATCAAACCAGTAGTACCTTCTTCTCCCGGCGTTTCAATACCTTCATACAACTGCTGCGCCAAACGCATAATATTTTTCGCAGACCACCCAAACTTGCTGTGAGCTGCTTGCTGCAAGGTAGATGTTGTAAACGGCGCATTCGGATTTCGTTTCTTTTCTTTTTGTTCAATACTTGCAATCGAAGCTTTTTTATCTTTACAAGCTTCCACAATCGCATGTGCATCTTTCTCATTCCCAATACTCAACTTCTCTAACTTATCTTCATCAATTTTAAATAATGCACTCTCAAGTGGATGATCTTTTGCGCCATCAGAAACAAACATCCCATCAATCGTCCAATATTCATCAGGTTTGAATTTACGAATTTCTCGCTCACGTTCAACAATCAATCGAACTGCAACAGACTGAACACGCCCAGCAGATAACCCACGCGTCACTTTCTTCCACAGAAAAGGGGATAACTCATATCCAACCAATCGATCCAAGACACGACGAGCTTGCTGCGCATCAACACGAGCCAAATCAATCTTGCGAGGATTCTCAAGTGCTTTCAAAATAGCTTTTTTAGTAATCTCATGAAAAGCAATACGCTTCACCTTCTTGGGATCTAATTTCAAAATATGTGCGAGGTGCCAAGAAATAGCTTCCCCCTCACGATCTTCATCAGTTGCAAATAAAATCTCATCAGCTTCCTTTGCAAGTTTACGCAATTTCGCAACCTGCTTTTTCTTGTCAGGCATGACGTCATACTCTGGCTCAAAATCACCCTCTATATCAATCCCCATTGTTTTTTTCGGAAGATCTCGAAGATGACCATACGAAGATTCAACAGTATATTCTTTGGGCAAAAATTTCGTAATTGTTTTGGCTTTGGTGGGGGACTCTACGATGACAAGTTTCATATAGTTTCTAAAAAGTCGATGATAGATTTCGCGACATTGATGTTAGTTGCTGCTTCAAAATGTTGAAAACCAGGGTTGCGGTTTACTTCTAAAATTTTCATTTCACCATTATGTTCTCGCATATCCACACCAGCAATAGGAATTTGCAAAGCAGCCGCAGCAGAAACAGCAATATCTCGCATGTGATCGGTCATGTCAAATGATTCAAATTGTGCATCCAAATCTGTGTTTGATCTGAATTCTCCATCAACAGGAATTTTCTTAACTGCTCCAAGCGCTACACCATTCACTACAAACACACGAAAATCATGTGGAGCATCAAGATATTCCTGCGCAATAAAAGTTCCTACAGGACCAGAAGCTACAGCACGTCGTACATCATCCATTGTATCACAGCGACGAATGTCAGTCCCATGCGATCCATGAATTGGCTTGATGATGATCGGAAATTTAAACGAAGTTTCTATCGAATCAATGGAAGTTTTGTGTGTGAGAAAAGATGTTTGGGGAACAGGAAGTTGTGCGGATTTCAGTTTCATCATTTGGTGTAATTTATTCCACACAAACGGAACATCAATCAATGCAGGATTCGCAACAGTAATATGTTTTCGTTCCAATGCTTGTGCAAGAGAAAGATATGCAGAAATAAATTGCGGATGCATATCACGAAAAAGCGCAACATCATATGAATCATGTGTGAGCTCAACGTTATCTATAAAGATATGCTCGTCTTCATCCACAGACATTGAAATAGATTCCATATGAACAACACGCGCGAGGTGTCCGCGCGCGGTCGCTTCTTCGTTTATTCGGATATTCCCGGGAGATTCTGGATTCCCAAGTATAAGTAGTTTCATAAAATCGTAATGCGTAACTCGTAAAGCGTAACTCGTAAGCGGTGTCGCAAGGCGACAATTTATAGATGTCGCTTTACGACTCATTTCCCTAATTACGCTTTACTCTTTACGAGTTACTAATTTTAACGTATCTCATCCCGCTAATCTGTTTGACGATACGTTTTGTTTCCAACATTGTCAAGAGTGTCATGACTCGTGCTGCAGGAAGCTCGGCCTTCACAATACAGTCATCAATATGCATAGCTTCATGAGAGAGGACGGATAAAATCACCGCTTCATCGGGAGAATTTGGCGTATATGAAATCGAAGTTTGTTCTTCAGTGTCAATCTGAAATACATCCAAAATATTCTTTGCAGATGTCACGCAGTGTGCACCCATCGCAATCAATTGATTACATCCTATTGAAGTATGAGAAAATACAGATCCAGGTGATGCAAACACCTCGCGATTCTGTTCCAATGCAACACGCGCCGTAATAAGCGAACCAGATTTTTCTGCAGCCTCAACAACAAAAGTACCGCGCGACAATCCAGAAATAATTCTATTACGAAGAGGAAAGTGATGTTTTAGCGGGGGAGTATGTGGAGGAAATTCAGAAATAACCGCACCACCTGAATCAATAATTCTCCTAGCTAGTTGTGCATGCTGTCGAGGATACAGATGTGCATCATCATTCCCAGAACCCAAAACCGCAACAGTATATCCAGAAGATTTCAGAGTTTGTTCATGCGCACGACCATCAGCACCCAAAGCCAAACCAGAAATAATTGAACAATTTGATTTCACCAAAGAAGGAATAATAGTATCAATAATCTGCTCACCATAATGCGTCATCTTACGTGAGCCAACCACAGCGATCGGCATTTCCATTTTCGGATTTAAAAATCCTCGTACAAACAGTACAGCCGGAGGATCAAAAATATGTGAAAGCAATTCAGGAAATTCATCATCAAAAAAACGGACTAATCGAATGTCCTGTTTTCGTAACACATCTGAAGCGCGAGAAATATCGACGATTTTTCGATGTTCAATAAACTCATTCACCAACCCATCTGAAATACGAGCTGCTTGTAATTGTGAATGAGATGCATTCCACAGAAGCTCCATCGATCCAAAATGATCGTGCAGGCGACGCAAACGCACACTCCCAAACTTAGGAAAAGATGTGCATGTCGCCCAATAATCAAATTCAGTGTGTTGACTTGACATAAGACAGAAAATCAGCTATGATAGCGGAACTTTCCCTAAGAGATTCAAAAAAGGAGAGGGGATTCATGGTTCGCAGCTCGATCAGTTCACCCCAGGTCGATCGTTCCAAACAAATTCAATTGTGCATGAAGTGCAATGTCGTGGTGTATGAAGCGCCGAATGAATTCAGTGCGTGTCAGCATGGCGACGTCATCAATATCGAGCTCACAGGATTCGATCACGGAACAGGTGTCGAATGCATGGAGCGAGATTGCGCCTTCAATGGAGTAGCAAGATCAACTGATGAGTTGGCCGGTATGTTGACCGGTCATCTCGCACATCACTGCAATCGTTGAATCGCGAGGACCTAAGGGTCCTCTTTTTTTATTCCACTAGCCCCTCAATGTAATCCTCAACTCCGGAAAAAATTGACACAAATATCTTATAATCGTCTACAGAAAAACTCTTAAGAACCAGATCAAGTGATTTGGTGGTGTCGCCAGCTGGACGCACGCCCAATCGAATTCGATCAAAATCCTGTGTACCAGCATGTTGTATGATAGATGCAATGCCTTTGTGGCCTGCGGCACCTTTGTTTCGCTGAACTTTCATGTCGCCGACATCGAGATCTGTATCATCATGTATCACAATCAAATCTGATGGATCCATCTTATACCATTTCAAAAGCGCACTAACACATTGACCAGACTCATTCATGAAAGAATCCGGCTTTGCAAAAATAAATTTTGTACCCTGAAATGTACAATTAGTTACATGACAATTCGTTTTTTTCATGAACGTCCAACCTTCGCATTCAAAATGTTCTGCTAAATAATCCACAACTAAAAATCCGGCATTGTGTCGGGTGTTTTTATATTCATCTCCGGGATTACCGAGACCTACAACAATTTTCATAATGAGTAAAGCGTAATGAGTAAAGCGTAATCCGTAAGCGGTGTCGCCACAGCGACTCATTAATAATTCGCCTTCGGCGTTTCCGAATCCCGCATTACGCTTTACGAGTTACGAGTTACGAGTTACTTTTTTATATAGAATACCATCGGAACGCCCTCAAATCCAAATACGCGCCGAATCTGCCGCTGCAAATAACGCAAATACGTTTCATGTAAATCCGTCTTCGCTTTGAGTTTCAATTCAAATACAGGAGGGGAGATCGCAATTTGTTTAATGGAAAAAATTTGTGGATGTCTCACTCCCTTTCCTTTGGTAGGCAAATGTTTACGCTTAATTTTTTCAAAAGCTTCCTCAAGTTCAACTGGATCGATCCATTTCTTTCGCTCATGATCAATTTTTTCTATCATCGGAAATAATCGCAAGACATGTTTCCCAGTTAATGCAGATAAATATACGATAGGCGCAAAACGTACAAATTTAAAAATCCGTGTAATATATTGTAGATAATGCTCACGAGCGTCATTATACTTCTGTGATTTATCGGTAATTCTTAAAAAACTAAAATCCTCATGCCCTTCTTGCGTAAGATCCCATTTATTCGCCACAATAATAATCGGCTTTTTTGAATCCTCAATCAATCCAGCCAAATGTTTATCTTGAGATGAAATCGGTTCAGAACTATCCAAAACAAATAAGATAACATCAGCTTCTTTAATTTGGTTAATAGATTGCGTTACGCCTTTTTGTTCAATTCCTTTTTCAACTCGACCCTTTTTTCGAATTCCAGCAGTATCAATAAATAAAAAATGATGACCTTCCCACTCAACGAGCGTATCAAATGTTTCTCGTGTTGTGTGGGCAATTTCAGAGACAATCACCGCATCCTCACCAATCAACTCATTAAACAAAGATGATTTCCCAACATTTGGTTTTCCAATAAGTGCAATCTTGACTGTGTCTTCAGGAAGCTCCTGCATCGGCGCATCAGTAAGATCGAGCTCTTCATGAATAACATCTAACAAATCACCAACACCTTTTCCAGTAGTCGCAGAAACAGCTTGTGGATCACCAAACCCAAGTGCGCGCCATTTCTGTTGATGAACTTCGGTGGTAAGTTGCATTGTATCAGCCTTATTCGCTGTCAAAATAACTTTTTTGTCCGAGTTTTGTAATTTCAATGCCATGCGTTTGTCATCATGATCAAGTGGTGCACGTACATCAATCACAAACACAATCACATCAGCCTGCTCAATAGCTAAGTTCACTTGATGGATAACATCCTCTGCAAATGGATCATCTGGTGGAGCGACCATTCCGCCTGTATCAATAAATCGAATGGGCTGTCCGCGCCAATACGCAATCGCGCGATTACTTGTTCGTGTAGTTCCAGCAACATCTGTCACAATCGCAGAATACTTTCCTGTGATCACATTAAACAAAGTAGATTTCCCGACATTAACACGACCCACGAGTGCTACTGTGGGCATGGAATCTTCTTGTTTTTGTGCTGCAGTTAATGTCATAAGTTAGGTATTCGTAACTCGTAAAGCGTAAAGCGTAAGGCGTAAAACGTGTCGCGAAGCGACGATTTATAAATGTCGCTTTGCGACTCCGCTTACGAGTTACTCTTTACTCCTTACTCTTTACTAGTTACTCATTTGAGTTACTCAAATGCCGCTCCGCCCAATCATTTCCAATAATAATCACAATATCAGCATCGTTGCCAAGTGTAAATGCTGGGGCTTTGCGAACTATATCCGCCGGAACAAAAGGCGCAATCCGCGATAACGCAGCATCAGATTTCTCATCAACAGTCACTTGATAAATAAGCGTCTCGTCAAAAGTACGATCTGCTGTATTGCCAATATGTTTCACATTAATTCCCTCGTTCTCCAGAAGTTGTCGCATAGCTGCCGCCATACCCGCCTCCCATGTTCCATTCAAAATAGTCACACGAGACTCCCGAAATTTCGAAACATCAACTTCATATCGACGCGGTGGTGGAGGAGGATCAACATCAAACATATTATTCACGAAATGTGCCACTTCAGAATAATCTCCAGCTTTAGGTAAGAGGAAATATCCGTAATCAGTATTCAGCTCATGTAATAATGAATCTGGACCGATAGTTAATACATGCTGAACCACATCATCTGGATCAACTTTTTTTCCTTTCTTTGCAAACTCCAAAATCTCAACCAAGTTAAAATCCGTATCAACATGCTTTTTAAGTGTGTTGAAAAGAGAGGTTAATTTTGCAGGGTTGATGAGTGTTGTTGGTTTGAGAATTTTCGCTCGCAATGCAGTGAGAATTTTTTGTTGACGATGAGCCCGCGCAAAATCAGAACCCTCACCATGTGATCCATGTCGAGAACGTGCATACTCAAGCGCACGCTTCCCATCCATCAACTCCGTACCAGTTTCAAACACAACTGTTTTATAACCAAAGTTATCAGTCGGGAATTGATCATCTATAAAAGTCTGCTCAATGGTAACTGACAATCCTCCGAGCGTATCAACAATATCCTCAAAAGCTCCAAAATCCACACGAACATAATAATGCATTGGTTCATCTAAAACTGTGCTGATGACTTTGCTGGCAAAAACCCCGCCATCTCCAGGAAATTCCTCCTCACCATATGCATTTGCATGATTAATTTTCTTCACACCATATCCAGGAATCGCAACTGCCATGTCGCGAGGAAGTGACAACATCGCAACTTTATTATCAGATGGTCGATAGCTCGCAACAATAATGGTGTCAGACAATTGCGGACCATCATGCCCAGCTCCTCCAACACCAAAAAACAAAATATTAATACGATCATCATCAAAACCATCCAACAATCGATTTCCAGAAAAAACCAATCGCTTAATCCCGCGTACAATTGATGGTTTTTCTCCTTCCTCAAGCGATCCTTCTGTAATCTGCATCAGCGCACTCACAATGTTATACAACCAAAAAATAGCCGCAACTACGAATATCAAAAAAAATATACGCAGAACATTACGTATGGAAAAGCGTGACTTCGGCCGGAGATCAACTTCACTCTTATATTTGCGCATGATCGTATATTATAGGCCTCTAGTATATGAAAATTAGGGCTATGTGGCAATGAGGACAAAATTGGAAAAACAGATCACTAAAAAATCAGGCGTAAAGCCTGATTTTTATGTCATATTAAAATGATGGCGGCGGAGTTGGGGGTTCTGCTGGTGGATCTGGGAATTCTGAGGCTGGTGGTGGCATATGCGCAGCTGGTGGTGGAGTTGGTGCAGATGGTGCAGATGGTGCAGATGGTGCGGATGTTGCACCCGGAGCACTTCCTGCCAAAGCTCCTTCTTTCACAGATTTCTTCAAACGAGAACCTGCTTTAAATTTCGGTACAGGAACTGCAGGAATATCAATAGCTTTTGATGGATCTTGTGGATTAACTCCAACACGACCCTTGCGCACACGCGCGCTAAATTCACCAAAACCTGCGAGTGTGACGTTTCCGCCTCCTGCAATTGTTTCGGTAATAATATCGGTCATCGCCTCCACCGCAGCTTCCGCTTGCGATTTGTTTAATCCGAGACGATCGGCTACAGCTTGCGCCAAATCGGATTTGTTCATATGAATAAGTATTAAGTATCAAGTATTAAGAATTAAGTATGCAGCCTAGCTGCTAGGCTGTCATCCCGGGCTTGATCCGGGATCCACTGTCAGTTGCTGGGTCCCGGATCAAGTCCGGGATGACATTCCTAGTTACTTTTTGCAAAATATTAATCTAGACTCTATCTAATTTTTGAAATAATATTTAAAGTTTCAATTGATGTACATTGTCCCGCATCATCTACATCTACGACAATCCCAGACAAAATCACTTCGCCGTCCTCTGCAAAATCATGTGCACGTGTATGTTCAGGATGTAAGAAGTTGTTCAGGATTGTTTCGCGTTTTACGCCGATCACACCATTGCGATCACCACACATCCCAATATCTGTAATGTATCCAGTTCCTTCAGGGAGAATTCTCGCATCATTTGTTTGCACGTGTGTATGCGTTCCCCACGCCGCTGAAATGCGTCCATCCAAGTGCCATCCCATTGCAATGCGCTCGCTTGTGGTTTCTCCATGAAAATCAAGCAATGCGATTTTGATGTCTTTGTGTTCCGGCATATTCAGAATCTCATCAGCAATAGTAACTGAATCAATCGTAAGCGCACTCACACTATTAAGAATAGCAAAACTTACAGTACTAAAAAACATTAATCCTAATAGCAATACAGCCAAACTTATTTTCATTGTTTTATTCATTTTAGTTTCTTTATAATCTTTTATATAAAATCCAAAAGAAAATCACTTATAAACCTTTCTATATGTCACTTCTTAATAGTTAAAACAAATAATCAATTATCTTCCTTCTTCTCAACATTCATTTCATCTCTCTTCTCCTCTCCAACTTCCCTCACAACCTTCCTAGCCTTAATAGCCCAACCAATAAAAACAATTAATGGAATAACCACTGTTGCCCATCCAATCGCAATCGCCCATCCAGGATAACCTTCGTAAGGTCCTTCCAATTCAATCAAGAACTGGCTAACAACAAAGAATATTAATATCAATGGTATAATCCACTTAATCAAATGGTCAAATATAGGTCCTAACTTATATTTACTATTCTGATTAATGTAAGCTCTAAGTTTATCAGCACCATAAATCCATCCAACAGCTACACATTGAAATATTCCAACTAATACCAATCC
>NZCD01000036.1 GCA_002688135.1 Parcubacteria group bacterium | reverse complement strand
TGTAGAAATTGAGCGTGTCATAAATAATAGAAATGAAAGAATGCACAAATGTACCTGGCCACAGAGGCGAAGAACCGCCAAAATCTTCGATTTTGTGACGGTTTACAATGCATCGAGGCCTACCACCAATGTGTAGAAATTGAGCGTGTCATAAATAATAGAAATGAAAGAATGCACAAATGTACCTGGCCACAGAGGCGAAGAACCGCCAAAATCTTCGATGGAGCCTGTCCTCGTGAAAACGGGGATCCAATACAAATAATGCATCGAAGCCCAGCAGGTATCTGTAGAAATCTCATATGACGTGCGGTACTTAATCTTTAGAAATTACAAATGTACCTGGCTGCAGAGGCGAGGAATGTGAATATCAAAAAAAGCGGCATCACCGCTTTTTAGTTTTCTCGTTTTTTTGATTTCTCGCTTTCTCGATTCTCGATTCACCCCAAAATCTTCTGTACAACCCCATTCATCTCCTCATCAGAAAAGAAATCAATTTTCACACTTCCTCTCCCCTTTGTATTAGTCATATAAACCTTTGTACCCAATTTCTCTCTAAGCCTTTCTTCCAATGCATTTAATAATGGGTCTCGACGTCCTAGTTTTGTCCTATGCTTTCGTACCATCTGTTCTGTAGCACGTGTTGAAATCTGCTTATCTCCCGCAATATCATAAAATGCTTTGAGTTGTTGACGGATTGTTGGCAATCCCAACAACGCACGTGCTTTGGTATGAGAAATTTTTCCTTCGTTTAATCCTTTTTGTACATCTTGTGGTAAATCCAATAGACGAATAGTATTTGCGATATATGACCTACTTTTACCAACTTGTGATCCTACTTCAGCTTGTGTCATTCCAAATTCATCTGTAAGACGCTGATATGCATATGCCTCTTCCAGCGGATTAAGATTTTTTCTTTGAATATTTTCAACAAGAGAAATCTCCAGTTCTTGTTTTTTATCAACTGGCTTGACGGTACATGGCACACGTGTCATCCCAATCATCTGTGATGCACGAAAACGCCGCTCACCAGCGATTATTTGATATGTTCCATCTTCTTCCTCTTTTACAACAAGAGGCTGCAAAATCCCATGCTTTTCAATGGATTGTACTAAATCTTGCAACTCATCAATCCCGAACTGCTTACGAGGCTGATCTGGATTTGCATTAATTTGAGAAACAGGAATCATGTGACTCCCCTCTTGTGCGGGCTGATCTACTTGAGATGGATCCCGGCCTGCGCCAGGACGACTCTCTTTAGTCGTCGCTTTTTTTGTTAATTTTTTGCCTGTGGATTTTGTTGATCCAATAAGCGCGTTAAGTCCTTTTCCTAATGCCATATAATTGACGTCGTCAATAATTTCAAATTTCAAAGCTCAAATGTCAAATATTGCTTCTAGAAATGTCATTTGGATTTTGAGCTTTGACATTCCTTTGACATTTGGATTTTAATACTTGGTCATTCCGCTTCGCGGTTATTCCCACCTTTGGGTTTCTGCGATCTCCTTTGCGAGCCTGTGATATGCACTCGACGCTTTTGATCGCGGGTCATATTCTAAAATTGATTGTCCAAAACTTGGAGCTTCTGCTAATCGCACTGCTCGTGGAATAACAGATCTGAAAATCTTATCTGGGAAAAACTTGTACAGTTCGTGCATGACTTCTGTGGATAATTTATTTCTTTTGTCGTACATCGTGAGTGCTGTTCCTAAAATCTTAAGTTCTGGTTTGATATGTTCTTTCACAAGCTTAATCGTATTCATGAGCTGCCCCAATCCTTCCAATGCATAGTATTCAGCTTGTACAGGAATGAGAACTTCATCTGATGCAATCAAACCGTTTATCGTGAGCATCCCGAGCGATGGCGGACAATCAATTAAAATATAATCATAGCCATGTTTTACTTCATCAAGCGCATCTGCCAAACGAAATTCTCTTCGATCAGCATTTACCAACTCTACCGAAGCTCCAGCTAAATCTGGTGTGGATGGAGCTACTCGATAACCTTGAATGGATGTATTTCTAATAATTTCTGGCATCCGCACCTCCCCAATCAAACAATGATAAATGCCAAATTCTAATTCTTTATGATTGATACCAAGCCCTGCGCTTGCATTTGCCTGCGGATCTAAATCAACCAACAAAACCGATTTTCCCATGTGTGCCAAAAAAGCACCCAAGTTGATGGATGTCGTTGTTTTACCAACGCCCCCCTTCTGATTAACAACAGAGATTATTCGTGACATATCTTGAGTACATTATACACAATTAGTCACTTTATTGACAATGATTCACTCTGTAGCTATACTTATGCGCGTGGAGGTAGCTTTTAGCTTTGAGCTGTTAGCTTTTAGGGATTGAGTCGAGCGAAGCTCGACATATTGATACGTCGCCTCTAGCGACACTTTTCCTAACAGCTACAAGCTAAAAGCTAACAGCTAGTTTTTCTAGGCCGGGATGGCGGAACTGGTAGACGCGTTGGACTCAAAATCCAATGAGCGCAAGCTCGTGAGAGTTCAAGTCTCTCTCCCGGTACCACTTTTTAGCTTTCAGGTTTCAGCTGTCAGCTTTCAGACATATGCCTATCAAGACGCACAGAGAATTAATTGTTTGGCAGCGAGCAATAGACCTTGTTGGCATGATCTATACATTAACAACAAAATTTCCGAAATCGGAATTGTATGGACTCGTCAGCCAAATGCGGCGATGTGCAGTATCGATTCCGAGTAACATAGCAGAAGGAAGACAGCGAGGAACTAAAAAAGACTACACAAATTTTCTAAGAATTAGTTCTGGATCAGTAGCAGAGCTTGAAACCCAACTTATAATTTCAAAAAAATTGAAGTACGGAAATGAAGAGTTCTACAATCGGGTTTTTGAACTTTTAACTGAAATCAGAAAAATGCTCGCAACCATGATTCGTAAAATGCAGTCTGACAGCTGAAATCTGACAGCTGACAGCTTGTTGAAAGTAGCAGCGAATAATTATCGGTCTACATCGCGGATAGCATCCTCATATGCGAGGATCCTACCCGCGGGGTAGAGCAGTTGGCAGCTCGGGAGGCCCATAACCTCCAGGTCGTCGGTTCGAGTCCGACCCCCGCAATAAGAAATTGAGTCTTTGGGCTCGATTTTTTATTTGAATCTAATCCTCAAATCCTTTATCATAGCCTCATGTTTCAAGTACTCTTTTTCGACTTTTTTATTTTAGGAGGCATTGCATTGTCCTTTTGGTTGACAGGATATTTTTTGCATCATAATTCATGCAAATCTAAAAAGCCGTATCCGTGCTGGCTGATGGCTGTCATAGTTTTAATTCCAGGATTGATTTTGATTTATGGAAGTTTTATCGAGCCGCGCATGATTGTAGTGCGTGAATATGATTATTCTTTTCCAGAAGAGAAAGCCTTGAAAGTGCCAAAGAAAGTTGTGTTAATTTCTGACACTCATGTTGGTCCATATAAAAAAAGAGATTTTTCTACTCGTGTTGTGAATCGAATTGCTGAACTTGAGCCTGATTTAATTTTGATGGCTGGAGATTATTTCTTGGGAGATTATGCAAATGAGGCTCGCTATCACATCGAACCTTATGGCGAGTTACCCCTAATAGCACCGACCATAGCTGTTTTAGGTAATCATGCATTTCGTGTTGGCATTCCCGGAAAACACATGCCTAATTATGAGGAGGCTGATGATGTACGATCTGCTTTGAATGATTTGAATATCTTGGGACTGGAAGATGCAGTAGCGAAATTTTTTGATGAGGATCCAATTTATATTGTAGGCGCACAGGATATTTGGAGCGAAGCAGATGATTTTGAATCTATCGATTTACCTGATCGATCTAAACGAACTATTGTTATTAGTCATAATCCAGATTTAATTTTGCGCGCACAAGATAAAGTTGATTTGGTTGTTTCGGGCCATACACACGGTGGACAGATTCGCTTGCCCTTTATTGGACCACTTGCAAAACCAGGACCAACGCAACTTCCACGAAATACATTCAAAGGTAACTCGAAGTGGGGAGAAACCACACTACAGGTAACTTCAGGACTAGGTGAATCTGGCCCGCGGGCCCGACTATTCAATCCCCCAGAAATCGTCCTCATGACACTACGTTGACGATCTTGTGCTTTTTTATTATACTTATCGCCGAAAGATCAGAGAGAGACAATGACTACCAGGGTAGCTCAGTTGGTTAGAGCGCAGGACTCATAAGCCTGAGGTCGGGAGTTCAACCCTCCCCCCTGGTAATCATCGCCTCTCTTTTTATTCTCACAAGCTTCACCAACTCGTCATCCTGAGCATCTTAGTCGAAGGGTCTTATGAAGTCACCTTGTTTCCATTAAACAAAAAACCGGCCTTTCGGTCGGTTTTTTGTTCTTCCCATTTTATGTAATTATATCTCCTCACGGTCGTGAGCGAATTCTCACGACTCGAGTTGGAGCCCCGAGCTGTTCTCGGAGGTTAAGATGCGCACGACGCCAATATTTACAGGATAGGGCGCTCGATTTTGACATCGAGACGCTCTCCCTCGTCGCTGTTAGGATCTGGATTTTCCCAGACCTTTACCAGCTCGTTGGTCACCACGTGAAACACGCAGTGAAGACCGAACGTACCGTTAGCGCGCCGACCCGGGTGGATTGAGGAAAAAACCGAACTCACAGCCACTCAATGCAGCTGACAAGTAATGCGGTGCACCGGCCACGGCGTAGACGAAATCGTCCTTGCCGACAGTTTCGATGAACGATTTCAAGCCGTCCACCTGGTCAAAGACTAGAGCTTGTCGCTCAACCTGCACGTCGCCGTGCAAATCGAGGATGGCCTGTGTCTGTGCCGGGGAAAGTTCGTGACGACTGATCCAAAAGACCATAGTCTCCTTGTACCCATTTCTTTTACCCTGGGTCAGGGTTTTTGATTGTGACTCCTATCGTATGCTCAATATTACGTTGAGCATCTGAATTGGAGTCGCGAACCATGATGGCTCGCGACTGCGTTGTGTAAGTCCGTAGACCTACGAAACATTTGGGTCAGCTTCCTTGTTCGACCAGACCACAATTGAGCTTCTTAAGCTGACCTTCTGTCAGCCCGTGCGTCGGCGCTGCGTGACTGTCGAACTCGTCGACCGCATCACACAACGTGTATATCAGCACATCCAAGTCTCCTTCCCTGGGTGCACCCTTGGACTCCCAGTAGTTGTACAACTCCCTCACAGAGGAAATGTATAGCTTGGCAAGCGTGCTGGCTGTCAGGCCTTGCTGGACGTCGTCCAACTTTAGGTTCTCATCTTCGATCACCTCGACCAGATTCGTCACGAGACTGTGCTTCCCAAGACCGGAGTCGATCTCCTCCAGTAGTGGCTCCAGAATGCCTTCTGCTGTCAACACAGCATAGGTGGTCTGGACGTAGTCTCCAACGATGCGTTTCCGCTGTCCTTTGGCGTCGGCCCACAACGGAGCAGACCGTTCTGTCATAACGAATCTGTCGTCGTGACCCCCGCCTCGAAGTTTCAGATAGGCCTTCAAGATCGCACCGCACGCATGAAAACGCGTTGAGACGTCCGAGTACTTGTACATCAACTTCTGGTGCTCGGAGCGTCCGTGACTTCTGAATTCATCCGTCAGGGACGATCTCTTGATCGGCTGCATGCACTGTGCAAACTTTCGATCCGTAGCCGACGGCTTCGGATCTTCCTTCGCCTTTACCTGCTCTTGTGCCCTAACCACCACTGGCGGCGGCGGGTGAACCGGATTCTCCGAGACCTTGGCGACGACTTTCGTCGCTGCGACAGGCTTGGCCGTCTCCTGATTGGCGCGTGGCGCCTTCTTTTGGCGCTGCTGGATTGCGGACGAGCTCTCGCCCGAGGTATCAGCCTCGCATCCGAAACCTGCGCCAGTCGCGCAGGTAATTACGATGATCAGAAAAGCCCTCTTCATTCTATCTTCTCCTCTTTGTTAAATAGCTCCTCACAGATGCGCAACACATATTGCGCTTCCGAGTTGGAGCCCCGAATCATCATGATTCGGGACTGCGTTGTGAGGATCCGTAGACCCTCGAATTGCCTTACTTCTAGCAGTAGAAGAAGACGGCGCCGATGATACACGCGAATGCGTGACCCACCACAGCGATCTCAATGACTCCCATGGATTCTCCTTTTTTGTGAAGTTTCTAGCAGAAGCTTGTGCCGCTGCCAGTTTGGTTTATTTGAGAACTACGATCGAGAGCAGAGCTCCGATAGCTTTTACTGCCCAGATCATCAGTTTGAATGGTACTATGAAGATCTCTCCCCAATAGCAGTTCAGTGTGAGCAGATGACAAGCCCCTGCCAGTAGCACTGAAATTCCGAACCATGCCACTAAAAATCCTGTCACACTGCCCATTATCTCTCCCCCTGCATCGTATTGTGAATTCTGTGTCTCCTCATGACTTCGCAACCTCATGCTGCGAAATCTCTTTGGATCCGCGAGCTGCACCTGCTGCTCGCGGGTTTTGTGAGAGATCTCTTTCTGTGAGACTCACGGGTTATCACGCTGGCTGTTCTGGTTACCTCTGCGTCCTCGCAAAGCATTCCAGAGCCCGCTCAAAGCCTCACGAATGAGAGCTCTGATCTGAACGAACGTCCAGCGGATGATCTTGCCGATCATCTTGAACGGCCATCGCCAGATTTTATTTGCCCATTTCTGTCCTCCGATCATGTGAGCGATCGCCCCAAGACAGAACCAGCACAGAACCAACACCACCACCAAATTCATCAATTCCTGCTCCATCATCTCTCCTGGCTGTATTTATACAAAGATCTTCTTTTGTCTCCTCACGGAAGCCGAGTCAATTGACTAGGCTTCCAAGTTGGAGAGGTGTCCGGTTCGTAAACCCGGACACCCCCGACCGCCACCACTACAGGATGACGGCACCGACCAGAACGGCCAGCTGGATAATGCCATACGTCAGCATGTGCATCTCCTTGCCCTTATTCTTTTGCCCCAGGGATGGGGTTTTGTGTTTTTTTGAGCTGTTGTTTAGCGAGAGCCGGACAACAGCCCGATGATCAGTAGAATGATGATTGCCTTCAGCAGCATCTTTCCTCCTCTTCTTGATCCTCATGATTCCCCATATAACCGATGGGGAATCCCTTTGGATCCGCGAGCATTGACCGATTAGGTTTGCTCGCGGGTTATGTGGGCTGTTTCACAACAGTCCAACGTTTGTAGATTCCGGTTTGGCCGAGGCCGAGTATTAGCCGTCACTACGATGGCGCTGCTTCTTCGCAGCCCGACGCTCGCGGCGCCGGTCCTTACTCGACAGGCCGATCTCGGCCTTGTGGGCCTCCAGGTAGTCCGGACAGAAGTCCTTCTCCTGAGGGTTCCGACTACGTCGGCGCTTGGGCGCGGAACGAGCCTTCTTGACTCGCTCGGGCTCCGGACCCATGAGGTCCAGCGCCTTCTGCCAGAAATCTGGCAGACCACCGGGTCGGTTCTTGTAGGTCGCCACGGCGCGCTTCAACTGCGCACGGGTCACTGCAATACCATCGCCTACGATCACGGAATTCTCGCTCATCTCTCTCCACCCCCCTTTCTTTTGGCCTGGGACACGGCTTAAAATGATCTCTCACTGTCACCAATCTACGCGCGTATACTATCATGTTTTTGTTATTTTGTCAATAGTTGGCTTACTAATAGATATTATATTTATAATAGTATACTAAATTTAGCTATTTAATTTGATATATTTTGTAATAATCTACGCAACAAAATGACATATTTTGTCACTCATCACTCACAAATGACTTTTTCTTAGAAATCTGCTATACTATAGGCCAATAAAATCAGTCTTTTATGTTAATCGCCACTCATGTCGCAGTTGGAGCAGTTGTAGCTCAAAATAGCCCCACAGCCTTCTGGGCCTTTGTTTTGGGTTTTATTTCACACTTATTGATCGACATGATTCCTCATGGCGATGCTCATTTGTATAAGGAATACAAAAGCGGGAAAAAGATGAAACAAGCGCTTGCGAAGGTGAGTTTTGATGCACTTGCTGCTGTAATGCTTGTGGCTTGGATTTTTGCTTATGTTCCGAATGTAAACGCAACAATTATTGCGTGGGGATTAGTTGGGTCTGTACTCCCCGATCTTTTAGTTGGGTTGTGTGAGTTGTATAAGCATCCGTGGCTTGAAGCTTTTCATCGAGTTCATTTCTGGTTTCATAATTATTTTGTTGATAGAAAAAAAGACATGTCTTTGAAACATGGCTTTGTGATGCAGGCTTTCTTGTTGGCGATTTTGGTGAAGGTGATTGTCTGATGAGAATACAGAATTAAAATTTAGAATTAAAAAAAACGGCTTACGCCGTTTTTTTACTGCCCCCTGCTGCCTAAAACAGTCTGATGATCCACTCAATTCCTGTTGTGAGAACAACCATCACAGTAGATGCAAGCAAGACACCGGCTGCAAGTGCCGCAAGAGATTTCTTTTTAGGGAATCCAAATACATATGCTGCTGCAGCACCTGTCCATCCCCCTGTCATTGGCAGTGGAATACCTACGAACAATACTAAGCCGAGAACTCCCCAATGTTCATATTTGCCTTTGAAAATTCGCCTAGCTCGTGCAAGATATTTTTCAAGCATTGGTCCTATCTTTGGAATTTTTTCTATCACCTTATCACCAAACATGTGCAACCCTAGAAATACGATTGCAGCGGCAGTGAAGTTTCCTGCTGCGCCAAATACGAATGTTGTGAGAATTGATTGATCGTATACTGTCAGCCCAAGAGGAATTGCAGCACGAACTTCTGCAATAGGAAGCATTGCAAGTATAAATATTTTTAGTTGTGGTACGAGTGCTGTCCAAAATGCCATATTAATCTGGTTGTTCTTGAGCCCATAACAATAATCGCTCTGCTTCAGTGAATCTATCCAAATGCCCTGGCGCTCCCATTACAATCACCTGTCGCACTGCCCCGTTCACATCTCGCGCCTCCATTGCGAAATGGAATCCAGCTTCTGGAATGTGTCCTGTTTTTGCGCCTATTATCGTATCGCCCCCAAATGGTAGAACACCGATTTTAAATGCGTTCGTTGAAAATACCTTTTTGTTTTTTACGCCGTTATTAAATACATATTCTGAATCTCCCATAACTGCAGCTAAGTCTGGATGGGCTAATGCTGCTTTCAATAATCTGTATGCATCACGAGCTGTTCCTACATTTTTTGGATCCAATCCTGATGGGCCCACAAAACGAGAATTTGTTAGTCCCAACTCTTGTCCGACTTGATTCATTCGTCCAATATAATATTCTCTCGTAAAACCAGACGCTCGGATAAGTGTGTGCGCTGCGGAATTTGAAGATCCTACTAATGCTAATCCTAATAAATCTCGATGTGTCAGCACGTCTCCTATTGCTAAAGCTGAAAATTCTTCGATCACATCTTCGTCAGTAATTTCTATTTTTGTATCAAGATCAGTTTCCATTCCTGCAAACGTGAGAGCATTTGCGAGTTTTGTAATACTTGCTAGTGACACAACCTTATCTGCCTGATACTCGTATAAGATTGCTTCAGATGTGTCATCTACCATAAGTGCAGCTTGCCCATTTAGTTTTTCTGGTGGAGTTCTATCATTTCTTTTTTGAACGATTTCTCTATCGCCTGATCTTGGCAGACCTCGCGCTCGTGAAATTGTTTGTGTATCAGCAGCTAATGCCACTGGCGTGACACTGAATGATGGAGCAGTGCGTGGTTCATCTACAATTCCTATTGATACACCCAATGCACTGATGAGTGAAAGTACAATTTCTATCATGCGCTTTCTTTAATTTGATGATCAGTTGCTTCTTGTAAACGCTCAATCAGATCATCTGCCGCAAGCTTATCATGATTTGGCAATTGGCTTGTATCTTGTACACCAAGGTATCTTAGAAAATCTAGTGTCACAGAATATGTTGGTTCGATCGCCCCTGCTGATTCTTCTACAAATCCTCGCATCAATAAATTTCTTAAGATGATGGTACAGTTCACACCGCGAATCATTTCGATTTCTGGTTTTATGATTGGGCTGCGATACGCAATAATCGTGAGGGTTTCCAATTGTGGCCGTGTAAGTTCGCCCGTGACTTCACTATTTAAATATTCTGCAATTGTAGGCGCGATATGTGGATTTGTTGCTAATCGCACTTTCGATCCTGAACGCATCAATACAACACCACTTTTGTCATGATATTTTTCTTCAAGTGCTTTGAGATGCTGCTCGACCTCCTCAACTTTCATGTTCGTTGTTTCGGCTATTTTTTTGATGCTCATGTCGTTTCCAGCAACAAACAGTAAGGCTTCTATAGTGGTCTCGTTTGTGTTCATACTTTTTCGATTATCATATCCTCAAAAAGTGATCTTTGTTTCACATCTATTGATCGATTCTTCACCAACTCCAACAGTGCTAAAAAACTTACAATTGCATCCACTCGCGTACCCTGATCCAGCGCTTCGCGAAATGTCATGGTTGCTTGCTTGGTTAGTCGATTTTTTATGTGTGAAATTTTCTCATTAATAGATACAACACGCTCAACCTGTACTTTTGGTAATGATAATAGCGGCTCTAATCTTTTCAACATGTTTTCCATTGCATCTGCTAAATCCTCTGCCTTGAGTGACCTTGGTGGATAAAATCCTGTTGCTAATTCTGGTCCTTTTATTTTTCCAAAAAATGATGTTTGTGAATCTTGTACACGCTTCTCGATTACTTTTGCAGCATCAATATATGCTTTGTACATTCTCAACTGCGACTCTAATGATAATCCATCATCTTCCTCATCTGGTCCTAATCGAGGCAACAATGCTTTTGATTTTATGTACAACAATCGCGATGCAACGAGCAAGAAATCCGCAAGTTCTTGAGCTGGCAATTCATCATGTGTATCAATATATTCTAAAAATTGTTCAGCGACCGTACTCAATGAAATTTCTGTGATATCTAGTTTTTGCGCCTCAATCAATTCCAATAGCACACCAAACGGTCCCTCAAACTGCTCTGTCTTAATTTTGTATTCAGTTTGTGATGTTGACGCCATATTTTATGACATTGATGATTCCCAGTGTGATTGAAATTAAAAATGAAACTGTTGATGCAAGCACTAAGATAGATATATCGTATGCGACTGCCACGAGAATAAGCGTTACACCAAGTGTCTGAAACATCATTTTGAATTTTCCGTACCATGAAGGGCAAGATATTTTTCCCTGGCATTTTTTTCGATATCCCCCTGCTAAGAAAATCAATTCCATCATGATAATAATAACTGCAATGATCGGGTGAATATATCGAACGACTAAAACAGCTAAGGATGCACCAATCAATAACTTATCTGCGACAGGATCGTACAGAGTCCCCCATTCAGTTACTTTTTTTCGTACTCGAGCTAGTGATCCATCCAGCACATCTGTAAATGCTGTTGCGACAAATAATGGAATTCCGATGTTGTAATTTTCTATCAAAATCAAAAATACTACCAGCGGCGTGAGAGCAAAACGTGCAATCGTGATTGCGTTTGGCGTGACCCATCGCGGTATGAGCGGTAAAAATGTTACCGCCATGATTTTGTCATGCGGAAATAACTCCTCCCTCATATCTCAGGTTCTTACTCACATTAGCGTTTTGTTCACAAATTTTCAGATTTGGAGATAAATTATTAAAATAAATTTTGTGCTTTAGCCATAGCTAAGGCAAGGAATTTTTTTAAGAATTTAGCCCGAATATGTAAATTTTGGCAAAACAGATAATGTGAGAAAGAGCCTCAGTTTGTCATCCCGGCGCAGACCGGGATCCACGCCCTTATCTGAACCAGACGGGATCCTTCGACAAGCACAGGATGACGCGTTATGTTATTTTTTGATTTTGATGTGCGCTTCATCAAGACGATGATCTGGCACAGGACTTGGTGCGCCCATCAGCAAATCATTTCCGTCGCCTGTTTTTGGAAATGGGATTACTTCTCGGATACTTGGTTCGTTGAGCAATATCATTAACAACCTTCCGAGTCCATGCGCAATTCCACCATGTGGTGGAACACCATACTCAAAAGCACGCAATAGATGTCCGAATTTTATTTCCTGCTGTTCGTCTTCAACCCCTAACAATGTAAAAATCTTTTTTTGCAATTCTGGATCGTGAATACGAACACTTCCTCCACCAACCTCATATCCATTCAATACCAAATCGTATGCGTATGAGCGCACTGATAATGGATCTGAATCTAATTTATCCATATCATCTGGATGTGGCATTGTGAATGGATGATGAGATGATGCCAGCTTGCCATCCCCTGCGTCTTCAAACAATGGAAAATCGACAACCCACAAGAATGCAAATTCAGTAGGATCATCTTTATTATTTCTGATGTCTGGTTTGTCAGTCCCAAATTTTTCCATCGCCTCCGCATATGTCATGACTGGAAATTCCTTTGATTGCAACCGAGGTGGGTTTTTTACAAATTCTGCCCACTCTGGCCAATCTTTATCTGTGACTTTATAGTTTTGAATCTGTTCTATAAGTGTGACCATGATTCTTTCATCCAGATCCATCACCTCTTCTTGAGTCACAAAACTCATCTCGATATCGAGCTGGATAAATTCTTGATGACGATCCGCGCGCACATCTTCATCACGAAAACATCGTGCGATTTGGAAATATTTTTCTAATCCTCCTACCATCAATAATTGCTTGAATTGTTGTGGAGATTGTGGAAGTACATAAAATTCTCCCGGTTTGTTTCGAGCTGGGACGAGATATTCTCGAGCTCCCTCTGGCGTACCTTTTGTTAGAACTGGAGTATCGATTTCGAGGAATTCTAAATCTCGCATGATATCCCGAATCATTGAAAATACTTGTGATCGCACCACCATGTTGCGACGTACGCGATCTCTTCGCATGTCTAAATATCGATATTCTAATCGCAATTCTTCTTTGATTTCTGTTCCGTCTGTTTCTAATGGGAATGGAGGTGTTTCTGATGAGTTGATGATTTCCAACGCACTAACAACTAATTCTACATCTCCAAATGGTTTATCTGCGTTTACCATTTTTTCTGGTCGCTTCACTACTTTTCCGGTCACTGAAATAACAAATTGTGGGCGAATTTCCGCAGCAGTTGCTTTTGCCTCATCTGACACATCTGGAAGCAGCGTGCATTGAATTACACCTGTGCGATCCTTGAGTTCGATGAATACCATCTTCCCCATGTCGCGCCGTGTATCCACCCATCCAATCAATGTTACTTCTTTATCTATATTGCTATGTGTCTCCTTTATCAGAGTTCGTTTCATAAAAAATTCCTTAAATTACCAGAGTTTATTTCAATATTATTGTTATGTAGATTTATTTAATATTTTTCACTCATTATGTGCACAGACGAGGATGTGATGTGTTGCATCATCGACGAGTCTTAAGCATAGTGAGTGGAAAAGAGAAAATGAAGATGCGTAGCAATAGTATTGATATAAACTCTAACGTATTATACTAGACTTTCCAAAAAAGGTCTATTGTTTTTCCTCAAATACGAATGTGCGTATTGCTGCATCAAATCCAGCTCCCCTGCCTGTTACCAAGATATGCTGCGTATCGTCTGGATTGCGCATTAACATCGCATCATATGGAGTTCCATCTTTGGGGCTTTCTGTGTGATAGAGCTTTTCCTCTCGCGTTGGCAATATAATAATTTCAGTATTTTCCTTGCCCACATCAGTTATATGGTGCCCCGGGATTTCATCAGCAACATGAATATTTATATATTCTTTATTATTCTTTGAGAGTGAATACCCCCGCTCCCATGTATTCAGCTCATATTCTGGTGGATAATACATATAGAAATTCCAATCTGAATTCTTCATGGAATGCCTCAATATTTTCCATCCTTGCGGTTCAGGAAGCACTACAATCTGTTTAGTTATGTGATTTAATATAGCTGCATTTTCTGGATTAGTTCCATTTGAACCAATCAACATACGAGGGCATTTTTCGTCTTTGTAACATTCTTCAGATGGAACGATGTGATCAAATAATCTCTTGGTTAATTGACTGATAGCGCGATGATGTTCGTACGGATAACCGTTGATTGAGACGGGTACGAAACTTACTGACGCCGGCACTGCCTGAATCTCATCTTCTATAATCTCTCCATCATCGTATCGGTCAATAATAATTCTATTATCATCTTTTACTAGATCTATACGAGCATTGTAGTTCTTGGATTTATTTTCGATCTTCCACTCATTTGGTACTTCTAATGAAAATGAGAAATCTGACTTAGCTGTTACCCTTGTTGTATCTGATTCGATAGGTATTTCTGGATTATTTTTTGGCGAAGTGAGCAGTTGATCAATTACTAACAACCCTTCCTCATCCAGCGTACCCACGATCGCAACCGATTCTCCAACCAAACCGTCTAATGGTTCATGAGAAAAAATAATCTGACTATCGACCAAAAAAACACCATCCTCTTTTACTAATTCACCAGATAGGCCAACTACCTTTGACTCTTCGACTTTCACTTCTTTTCCCCACATAAATACAAAAAAACTAATAAAAACAATAATTAGGAATATGGTTGATCCCATGAATGTTTTCTTTAGCATTTTCACGTTTGGCTCGATGTACATAGTAATTGTCATTCCCGCGAATGCGGGAATCCAGGAGTTTATGGATACAACCTATTTAGCATGCGTGGAAATGGAATTGTTTCTCTGACGTGTTTTAATCCACACATCCATGAGACAAGTCGCTCTAATCCCAATCCATACCCTGACATTTCAACTGCTCCGTACTTTCTTAAGTCTAAATACCATTGGAATGTTTCTGGACTCAAATTGTGTTCATTGATTCTTTTGAGTAATGTGTCGTGATTGTCTTCACGTTGTGCGCCACCAATCACTTCTCCGTATCCTTCTGGTGCTAGCATGTCACTGCAGAGTGCCAATGATTCATCTTCTGGATCTCTTTTCATGTAAAATGCTTTCACTTCAGAAGGGTATTTTTCAATGAAAATAGGTGTATCGTATTGCTGTGTTAGGATTGTTTCATCATCACCTCCCAAGTCATCTCGCTCTCCTATGTCAGATCCCAACTCCTTCAGTTTTGCAACTGCTTGTGCATGAGTTAAGCGCGGAAATGGTTTGTTCATACCCTCTAACAGCGCAGTATCTCGCTCCAAAATCTTCAGCTCGTCACTGTATTTTTCTAGTATGGATTGAACAACAAATTTGATCAATGCCTCCTGGTGGTCCATATTACCCTCCCAATTCACAAAAGCGAGTTCTACATCAAGCATCCAGAACTCCATAAGATGTCTTCGTGTTTTAGATTTCTCTGCACGGAAGACTGGGCCGAAATCAAACACTCTTCCCATAGAGTACGCACCGGCTTCGAGATATAGTTGTCCTGATTGTGAAAGATATGCGGTTTCATCGAAATAATCAATTTCAAATAATGTCGTTGTCCCTTCACATGCATTTGGTGTAAGAATCGGAGAATCGAATTTCACACATCCATCTTGTTCTAGAAAGTCATAGATTGCTTTTGTAATCCCCCATCTAATTCTTTGAATTGCCCGCTGGCGCTGTGAGCGCAGCCATAGATGCCTGTTGTTCAATAAAAAATCTGGGCCGTGTTCTTTTTTCCCGATTGGATATTCTTCAGCTTTTTGAAGTAATGAAAAGTCAATTGCTTGCAGCTCAAATCCTGATGCTGACCGGTCATCTTTCTTTACCAACCCTTTCACCTTTACAGATGATTCTATTGTAATTTCTTGCACTGCTTCCCAAGCACTTTCTGTAACATCTGCCTTTGATACCACAGCCTGAATCACACCTGAACCGTCTCGTAATTGAATAAACCCAAGCTTTCCGCTTGATCGCATATTGTATGCCCAGCCTGCTATTTCCACCTCTTTTCCATCATGCTGCGCTATTTCTGATATATGTATCATAGACGACAATTTATCCTTAAATAGAGTTATTCATATTTAGTAGACATTTTTTGATAGAGTAGCGAATAAGCGAAAAGGAGATGTGTGCGCATCGCCGATGAGCTTTGAGCTATTCTAGCAGAAAATTGCTGCTGAAGATGGATGATTCTATTTGAGGATGAATTGTTTACATATTAGTTGATTGTTTGTTTGAGTTCAAGTGCCCCAATCTTGCTTAAACTATTGATTTTTTTACCTAAGTTCCATTGAATGTGTGCGTGAATTTGACCAAGACTTGAGGCGGATTCCATTCCAATTCCACCACTATCAAGCATTTTCATCATGCTCGCAGATAATACACTTATAAGTTGATCTACTGATGATATTTCTCGCACCCTCGTCAGCGCCCAATCCACACTTTCCCATAATAAAATATCTGGAGTAGGTTGAGACATCAATTCTGTTAATTCTAATATTGCAGTTAGCGCTGTAAATCTTACTGGATCAGATGATGCATAATTTTTCAGTGTGATAATTTGTGCAAGTTTTCCCTGTCTATCAATCTGTGTCAGCATCACATCAACCAACCTCCCCTGCTCTAAGTGTCCTCGTAGTTTACTTGTTGGCTTCAATGCTGAAATCGCTTTTGCCTGTATCTTTCCATATCGCTGCGTAAACATCGTAACTAAACAATCGTCCTCAAGATAAGGACGACGCGAAAGTATTACGGCTTTTGTGTTGTAGGACATTTAGTTTGTAGTTTGTAGTGAGCAGTGAGTAGCTTTTTCTACTCACTACTCACTAACAACTACTCACTAATTAGTATCTATATATGTTTGTAATATGATCGCAGCAGAAAGATCGTGTGCATGTTTACCAGCCATACGCGTTGTCATGCGTTCGTCTTCTTGATCTACTCGTACCGAAATATTTTTACGCAGATCATGAATGAATAATGCTACTCGATCACACATCTTGTCTGGCTTTCCTTGAAGTGTCAGAGGCAAACCTACAATTACCATCTCTACCTCTAGCTCATCCACAATATCTTTTACTTCATCTATGAGAGCTTCTCGGTCACCAGGCTTCCTGTCGAATATTTGATGAGGAACTGCTAATTTAGAATCTTCAGGTTTGAATGCAAAACCTATATGGGTTTCACCATAATCAATTCCTAATAAGCGCATTCCTTTAATCTTGCTCATATCTTGGTTAGGATTTCGTAACCATCTTTTGTTACTACGAGTGTATGCTCCCAATGAGCCGAGAGCCCTCCATCTTTTGGTATAACCGTCCATCCGTCATCTGCTGTTGTTACTTCGTGTGAATGTGTTGTCACCATGGGTTCTATAGCTAAAACCATTCCTTCTTCTAGTTTGATTTTTTCTGCGCGCGGATCATTGAAGTTTGGAACTTGTGGATCTTCATGAACCGCATGTCCTACTCCATGTCCTACCAATGCGCGAACAATATGATAACCTTCTCCCTCAACAACTTCTTGCACAGCTTTTCCGATTACATTGATGGATTCGCCCGCCTTGATCCCCTCTAAGCCTGTAAAAAATGATCGCTTGGTAACATCAATTATCTTCTGTGCTTCATCTGAAATTTTCCCCACAGGAACAGTCACTGCCATGTCTGTATAACGCCCTTTATATTCCATTCCAATATCAATCGAAAAAATATCACCCTCTTTCAGCTCACGCCCTGGATGTGCTGGAGCATGAACAACTTCCTCATTAATGCATGCGCAGATTGTGGAATTAAATGGTCTGTGCCCGCCAGGAGAATAATCCAAAAATGCTGGGCGTGCGCCAAATTCTCGCATTGCTGCTTCTGCCTGTTTATCCAACTCATCAGTTCGCACACCAGGGCCTACACGCGTCACAAGATCTTCCACAATTTGTGCAAGTTTGTGCCCCCCTTCTCTTATCAGATCTATATCTTCTTTCGATTTAATTAGACTCATATACAGACATACTTCCCACCTTTTTTCTTGAGAGCTCCTTTTTTAACTAATCTATTAGCAATGCGTTTTTCGATTTGATTGATAGTACCGTGGCCATCAACTTTCTCAACTAACACAAATTTTTTTAATGCTTTTAGAACCGGTCTTTGCGCTGTATTTCCTTGGACAGCGAATCGATGTTCCATTGCCTTTCTATTTACGTCATCCTCTCGCTTTGTCCATTTTCCATTTACTTTTACTTTTCGTGCTTTCAATCGTTTTACAGCTTCTGCTTTTGTAACATGAACATACACAACGACAACTCGATTCATCAGATCATGTTTTTCAAAAAATTCTGTGTATCCTTCTACTTGTTCCACTGTTCGAATAGCTCCATCAATAATCACACCATTTCCCTTTTTTAATGCCTTCTTGATTTTAGGAAACATTAAATCATATACCAACCAATGCCCCACCATATCACCTCTTTCCATCTTCTTTAATTCACGCCTTGTTTTTGGCGGAAGCTTCTTTGGGTCTTTCTTTTTTAGTTCACGCAGTAGTGAACCTGGTGATAAATGTGACATCTTACAACGATCTTTCAAGCGCTGCGCTTGTGTTCCTTTTCCGGAACCTGGCGGACCTAGCACGATGATAATCGGCGGACCACCCTCAAGTTCTTGGCTGGGTGCCATATGAGGTAGTGTGATTAGTGAATACAGCTGTATTATAGGGAAATTTCACATTAATTACAAATAAAAGAAAAAGACCCACACCAGTGCATTGCACGGTTGTGGGTCGGAAAACTGAAAATTAAGGACAAAGATCTAAGAACAAAGGACCAGTACACAGAAACAGAGTTCTAAGTACTAATTACGTGCGGGTACCAACGCCGGGCCGCCGCGCCAGCGGCGACCCAGCCAGCCGTCGTTCCAGCACCAGGCACCACCGTCCCAGTAGAGAGAGCGGACATACAGGCGGCCGTTCCGGTTGCGGTAAATGGTTCCCCAGAAGAAGATGTACTGACTTTTCCACTCCTCGGGAATGATGTGTGGGTTGGTCAGTAGGTGGTCCAACACGTTGGCGTTGAACACCCTCTTTTCTGCCATTTGTTTGCGCAGCTGATGTCCCTGAATTGAACTGCTTTGTTGTTCCTGCGAGAGCCAGAGTTCGACATTCTCGCAATTCCATTCCAGCTGACCACCCTTTCGATGTTCCTCAACAGACCAGCTGTCGGGGATGAATGGATCCGCATCGCAATCAATAATAATTCTGTTTGGATCCGGAGCTGATTCCACCGGAGGCTCATCTCGAATAATCGGGATGACGCGCTGCATGACATCATCTTCTGCGAGCCTACGAAGCTCTGTGATTGTTAGACCGTTTCGATATGCTGATTCCACAATCAAGTGTGCAGCAGTCATACCCAGGAGATCCAGCCCGTCTTCTTTTTTATCGCTTTGCACGGCGTATTCTCCCATTTTTTACCTCTTTTTTTGTTGAATGATCAAGGATTACTATATCTATTTTTTGAGTGTTTGTCAATAGTAAACAAAAATCCCGCAAAGCGAGATTTGTACTTTATTCTTGATTCTAACTTATACTTGATCATACGCCCTCATTTGTATCTGGGCTTCTATTTTTTTGATGATGTCGATAACAACAGCCACAACGATCAAAATACTTACACCACCAATTGTGAGGACTGATGTGTTTGTGAATGCTTGTAGTACGAGTGGAAATACAGCAATTACCGAAAGGAAGAGTGCCCCGAAAAGTAGAATACGATTTTTGATTGTGTTGATGTATTCTTGTGTGTGTTTTCCTGGACGGATACCTGGAATAAATCCACCTTGTTTCTGTAAGTTCTCTGCGATTTTTTCTGGATGGAAAATTACAGATGCGTAGAAGAATGTGAAAATCATCACAAGAGCAAAGTAGAATAATCCGTAGTAGAATTGGTTTTCAAAGAATGCGATCGTACTTGCAGCAAGATTTGCGACCCATGGTGTTTGTGCATTGATGAAAAATTGTGCGATTAGAGATGGGAATAATACAACAGAAATTGCGAAGATAATAGGGATCATTCCACCCATGTTCAATCGTAATGGAAGAAATGACCGAGATCCCCCACCCATTCTGGAACCTCGCACATGGCGCGCATATACCACAGGAATGTTTCTTTGTGCTTCGGTGATATAGACAACTCCAGCAACAGTTCCGACAGTCAAAATTGCGTATAGCAAGTATGTGATGAAATCTGCTTCAGTAAATGTAACCGCGGCTTGTTGTACGAATTGAGGCAATCCAGCAATAATACCGGCGAAAATAAGGAATGAGATTCCGTTTCCGATATTTTTTTCTGAAATTAATTCACCCAGCCACATCAAGAATATTGTTCCAGCTGTAACTGTAAGTAATGTTTTTAGCATCATGAAGCCTGTGAGGTCTGGGAAGATGTTGTGTGCTGATTGATTGATGAGTTGGATTGTTCCGTATCCTTGCAGAACTGATAGTGGAACTGTGAGTAATCTGGTGTATTGGTTGATTTTCTTTTGTCCGTATTCTCCTTCTTTTGATAGTTCTTCAAGTTTTGGAATTACCATCGTCAGAAGCTGCAAAATAATGGATGCGGTAATAAATGGACCTACACCCATTACAATAACGGAGAAATTCTGGAGTGTTCCACCAGAGAAAATATTCAACAATCCGAGTAGTTGGTTGTTGCTGAAAAATTGTCTCAAACTTGCTACATCAACACCTGGTAATGGAATATGTGCGACGATTCGGAAAATTACGAGTGTCGCAACAACAAAAAGAATGCTGTTACGCAAATCTTTAATATTCCAGATTTTCTTGAGTTGCTCGATCATGCCGAGAAAGAAAGTAAAGAATTTATGCAATGCTTCCACCAGCAGCCTCGATAGCTGCGCGTGCTCCTGCCGTTACATTACATGATTTAAATGAAAATTTCTTTTTGAGTATTCCAGTGTTTACGATGCGCACCTGTGAGGTCTTAATGAATCCTGCTTTTCGTAAAACTTTCGGAGTAATTATAGCATTTTCTTCAAAATTTTTCTGTATTGTCGCCAATGTGACACCCTCTGGTTTTGTGCGCACTGGTTTAAATCCACGTTTTTTTGGAATTCGTTGTACTACACGTCGCAATGCCATCTCTTTCAAACCAGAAGAACCTGAGCGTGCCTTCTGCCCTTTGATTCCTCTTCCTGAATATGTTCCCGCACCAGAAGCATTACCACGTCCGCGACGAGGCTTTGATTTCTTACCTTTTTTAGTGAGGGTGTTTAGAGATAATGACATATGTTTATGCTTTTTTTGCTGCAGCTAACTGTAGATCTTTCAGTGCCTCAATAGTTGCGTGTACGTTATTGTGTTTGCTGGTTGATCCTAACATCTTTCCAACAATATCTTTGATTCCTGATAATTCTAATACAATACGAACCGCACCACCAGCAATAACTCCAGTACCATCTGGGGCAGGTTTCAATAAAACTTTTGCTGCTTTAAATTTTTTGTTAATTTCATGGGGAATAGTATTCTTTTTCATTGGTACGCGAATGACTGATTTTTCACCTTTCGCTACCGCTTTTTGAATTGCAGCTTGTACGTCTTTTCCTTTTGCGATTCCGTATCCTACTCTGCCCTTTTTATCACCAACCACAACAGTTGCACGAAAGCTCATTCGTTTTCCACCAGATGTCACACGTGTTACACGAGCGAGATCTACCACGCGCTGCTCAAACTCACGCTCCTCACGACGAGGTCGTCTGTTTTGACGAGGGCGATTATTTCTTCCGCGATTCCCCTGCTGCTTTTTTTGTGCTGTTGCTTCCGGCATATTAAAAAGTTAGACCACCTTCGCGAGCGCCATCGGCGACTGCTTTGACTTGGCCATGATAAGCATATCCTGCACGATCAAAAACTATTGTTTCAACTTTCTTTGTTTTTGCTAGTTTTGCGATCTCGCGTCCTACGTTAAACGCCTTTGCAACATTTCCTGATCGCTCCCCTGCATCTTTTCCATCAATCTTTTTTGAATCAACTGAAACGAGCGTCACTCCTTTTGCATCATCGATCAGCTGTGCGCGGATTGCAGTGTTTGATCTGAAAACAGTCAAACGCGGTCGTGTCGCTGTACCAGAAATCTGTGCGCGTACGCGCTTTTGACGTCTTTTTCGTGCGACAGTTTTGTCTGATGTTTTATGTGCTGTTTTCATATGGAGAATCTATCTTAGAATTAGCGTTGTGTAGATTTAGCATCCATTTTCCGATAAGGAAGTGAACAAGCGAGAAGGAGATGTGGATCCATCGCCGACGAGCTTTGAGCTTTCTTAGCGGGAAATGGGGGCTAAAGATGCATAATGATTAATTCTTAGATAGGTTCTTGTTAACCAGCGGCCTTTGCAGCTTTACCAGCTTTCATTTGTACTTGTTCGTCGACATATCGAATCCCCTTTCCTTTGTATGGTTCAGGTTTTCGGACTGATCTAATTCGACTTGCTACAAATCCGACTAGTTGTTTATCAATTCCTGTAATTGTTAAAATATTTTTTTCTGCCTTTATTTCAATACCTTCTGGAATCTCATAATTTACTTGGTGAGAATATCCTACATCCAAAACCAATTTCTTTCCGTCTACTTTACTTTTAAATCCAACACCACGAACTTCCAATTGCTTTTCATATCCTTCTGTAACTCCTGTGATCATGTTGGCGATTAATGATCCGTACAATCCCCACAATGCGCGCTCTCTTTTATCTTCTGGAGTGTTTACCGTTACACCAATAACATTATCCTTAATTTCAATGTTCACCGCAGGATTAGTTACTTGCTTCAATTCACCTTTTGATCCAGATACCACAATATGCCCATCGCTTATTGCGACTTTGACTCCCTCCGGAATCGTGATGGGTTTTCGTCCGATACGTGACATATGGGTGATTTAATATAACGTGCATACAAGCTCTCCCCCGACGCCCTTTTCGCGCGCCTGCTCGTCTGTCATTAATCCTTGTGATGTTGATAAAAATGCTGTTCCGTATCCACCCTTTACTTTTGGAATTGAATCCGATTTTACGTAAATACGTAATCCTGGTTTGCTGACGCGATGGATTTCTGTGATGTGTGGCAACTTACCTTTGTATTTCAGTGACATTGTCATGGTTGGTTTTCCCACACCTTCTTCCTTGACCACCTCTTTGATGTAACCTGCTTCAGCCATTTTCTGTGCAATCGCAAATTTCAATTTTGAGTACGGCAAAGACACTGATGGCTTGCGTACCATACATGCGTTTCTAATTCTGGTCAACATGTCTGCGATTGGATCTGTCATCATAAAACTAGTTTGTAGTTGGTAGTTGGTAGTGAGTAGTTGGTAGAAATTTTTCTACTCACTACTCACTACCCACTACTCACTGATAAATTACCAAGATGATTTACGTACTCCCGGAATGTCTCCGGCATTAGCTAATTCACGGAAACAAATGCGGCAGAGATCAAATTTTCTCATGTATCCTCGTTTTCGTCCACAACGCCAGCATCTATTTACCTTTCGTGAGGAAAATTTTGGCGTTTTTTGTGATTTGATCACTTGCGCTTTTGTAGCCATATTTTTTTAGTTTGTAGTTGGTAGTGAGTAGTGAGTAGAATCGTACTCACTACTCACTACAAACTACTCATTCTTACTAAATGGGAATCCTAGTGTATCCAACAACATGAATCCATCTTTGTGATTTTCTGCTGTTGTTTTTACTGTTACTTGTACACCATGCGGATTATGAATATCTTCTGGTGAACTTTCTGGAAATGCGATTTGGTCTTTAAATCCGAAATTCAAATTTCCATCAGCATCAACATTTTTAACTTTCAATCCTCGGAAATCAGGAACTCGTGGCAATGTTACATTAATCATGCGCTCCACAAAATCATACATCAATTTTCCGCGCAATGTTACTTTTGCTCCAATGATGTTTCCTTCACGGACTTTAAAGTTTGAAATTGATTTCTTTGCAGGTGCATCTACTGGTTCTTGTCCGGTGATGTTTCGTAATGTCTTTTTGACGTTCTTCACATACTCACCATCTTTTGCGTGTTTTCCGAAACCAACATGTACCACAACCTTTTCAAGCTTAGGACATGCATGCACATTGTCACACCCAAGTTCTTGCTTGAGTTTTGGCAGTACTGCTGTGTTGTATAATTCTTTGAGTGCTGACATATTTGGTTAGTTTGTAGTTGGTAGTGAGTAGTTGGTAGAAATTTTTCTACTCACTACTCACTATCCACTACTCACTTATTTCTTAGTCTCCTTCTCGCTTTCAGTTATCTTCTTCACGTTGGAAATGTGAACAGGTGCGGACAACTCTATCACCTGCCCTTTTTCATTTCCTCGTGATTTCAAATGTTTTTTCATTACATTTATACCCTCAACAACAACGCGATTCTTTTTTGGAAATACCTGAAGAATCTTACCGGTTTTACCTTTGTCTTTGCCGGCAAGCACTTTTACATTATCTCCAGATTGTACGTGTTGTTTAGCCATATTTGTTTAGTTTGTAGTTGGTAGTGAGTAGTTGGTAGAAATATTTCTACTCACTACTCACTATCCACTACTCACTAGCTACAATACTTCTGGTGCAAGCGAGATGATTTTATTATATCCCATTGCTCGCAACTCTCTCGCCACTGGACCGAAAATACGTGTTGCGCGTGGTTCTTTATTTTTCTTATCGATAATTACTCCAGCATTTTCTGAAAAACGAACTGCAGTTCCGTCAGGACGTACTGTTTCTTTTTTACTTCTTACCAAAACCACATGAACAACCTCACCTTTTTTTACTTGTCCGCGAGGCGCAGCCTCTTTTACTGAACATGTAATAATGTCACCGATTCTCGCATACCGCTTTTTATACCCTCCGAGTACACGAATAACCTTGAGTCGCTTTGCGCCACTATTATCTGCTGATAACAATTTTGACTCTTGTTGTAACATAGGATTAGTTTGTAGTTTGTAGTGAGTAGTTGGTAGAAATTCTTCTACTCACTACTCACTACAACCTACTCACTGATAAAGCACTCGCCATCGTTTCATTTTTGAAATTGGACGACATTGCTCAAACGATACTTTTTGTCCTACCTCAAACTGATTTTTTGGATCATGTACGAGATAGTTATCATGTTTGGTGTATCGTTTTTTATACTTTGAATGGATAACTGTTCGAGCAACTTTAACACGCACCGTTTTATCGGCTGTCTTTTTTACCACCACGCCAGAAAATACTCGCTTGATGACATTTTTTTGTGTTGTTGTGCCTTTATCCATATTTTATTAGTTTGTAGTTGGTAGTGAGTAGTTGGTAGATAGTTTTTCTACCAACTACTCACTACAAACTACTCACTTGCTTTTGAATGTAATGCGCATTTAATTCGCGCAATATCTTTGCGAACGGTACCAATCTTATTAACCTGCCGTAATGCTTTATTGGATGCTTGAAATCGTAATCCTGCAAGCTCTACTTGTTTGTCATGCAACATCTTTACGAGCACTGATTCATCGTGTAATGAAAATTTTTCTTTCTTGCTCATATGCGGATTTCATTTTTTTCGACGAACAGTGTTTTGACTGGCAATTTATGTGCTGCCAACTCAAATGCTCGTCTAGCTAAATCTTTCTCCACACCATCCAATTCAAAGATGATACATCCGGGTTTTACAATTGCGACATAGTGATCAACAGCTCCCTTTCCTTTTCCCATCGGCATTTCATTACCCTTTTTGGTAATTGGTTTGTCCGGGAAAATACGAATCCAGAGCTTTCCACCACGTTTGATGTGTCTTGTAATTGCGCGACGTGCAGCTTCAATTTGGCGAGATGTTACCCACGCGTGTGATTGAGATTTCAATCCGAATGCACCAAAATCAACGGTCGTCTTTGTTTGTGCAACACCTTTGTTGCGACGACGTCCTTTATGCCACTTTCTATGTTTTACTTTCTTAGGGATTAACATATTTTTTCAGTTTGTAGTTGGTAGTGAGTAGTTAGTAGATTTTTCTACTCACTACTCACTACCCACTACTCACTAGTCGAATACCTCACCTTTATAAATCCAAACCTTGATTCCGATCACTCCGTAAATGGTGTGTGCGTTAATTCGTGCATAATCAATATCTGCGCGAAGATTCTGTAAAGGAATTTTTCCGCGAGATAAAGTTTCACGACGTGCAATATCTGCACCATTTAATCGGCCAGCAACCATCACTCGCACACCTTTTGCACCAGCTTTATCAACTCGATCCAAAGCTTGTTTCAATACGCGACGATATGGCATACGTTTTTCAAGATCAGCTGCCATATTCATTCCAACAACTCGTGCTGAAAGATTTGGCTTTTTGATCTCAACCACATTCATACGCATCTTATTCTTTCCTTTCAGAATTTGCTTTTCAATCTTTGTTGTTAATTCCTCTACTCCAGAACCACCGCGACCAATAATAAGCCCTGGCTTTGCAACTGTCAAGATGATAGTCACTTCTCCAGATAAGTCACGTTCTACTTTAATTTCATCTACACCCGCGTCTTTGCATTGCTTACGAATAAAATCACGAATCTCAATATCTTGTCGAAGATTTTTTCGATATTCTTCTTTATTCAATTTCGCAAACCAACGTGATGGCCATTTGTAGATGACCTGCATTCGGAAGATTTTTGGATGTACTTTGTGACCCATATGGATTAAGTATCAAGTATAAAGAATTAAGAATAAAGTATTATTTCTTTTCGCATTTCACCTCATCCTTTTTCTTTGATGCTTTCTTCGTGTCTTTCTTTTCCTGTTTTTTGGTTTCAGCTTTTGGTTTTGTTTCGACCTTCTTCTCCTTTACCGCGTCTGTGGTTGCTGCGTTCTTCGGTTCTTCCGTTCTTCCGTTCTTCAGTGCATCATCCGAAAGGGTGATGCTGATGTGCGATGTTCGCTTGCGAATTTTCGCCGCTCGCCCCATGGCACGCGGTCGCCATCTTTTCATGGTTGGTCCTGCATTTACGAAAGCCTCAGAAATAATGAGGTTTTCAGGATCTACCTTGAAATTATGACGAGCATTTGCCATTGCTGATTCAATCAACTTTTTAACTACTGGCGCTGATCGTTTTGTTGTCATTTTTAGTTGCACCAACGCATGGGGCACTTTCATGCCTTTTACGAGTGAAGTCACCAAACGAACTTTTCGCGGTGAGATTCGTACAAATTTTGCGTGTGCTTTAATATCCATATTTGCTTAGTTTGTAGTTTGTAGTGAGTAGTTGGTAGAAAAATTTTTCTACTCACTACTCACTACAACCTACTCACTAATTTACTTTTTCTTTTCTTGTGTCTTTTGCAATTTACCACCATGTCGAACAAATTTACGTGTTGGTGCAAATTCTCCCAATTTATGTCCAACCATATTCTCAACAACATACACAGGAATATGATCTTTTCCATTATGTACCCCAATCGTAAATCCCACCATTTGTGGCGCAATTGAAGAATGACGAGCCCAGGTTTTTACAACCGTAGAGTCACCTTGCTTTAACTTACTGATTTTTTTCATCAGTTTCTCGTCGACGTATGGTCCTTTTTTAAGACTTCTAGACATATTGGTTAGTTTGTAGTTGGTAGTGAGTAGTTGGTAGAAATTTTTCTACTCACTACTCACCATCAACTACTCACTAGAGATTTATCGTCCTTTATGATAACGACGTTTAACAATAAATTTGTTGCTGAATTTTTTCGACTTACGTGTTCTAACACCCAATGCATGTTTTCCCCATGGTGTTTTTGGATGAGTCATACCAATTGAGGTAGAACCTTCACCACCACCGTGAGGATGATCACATGGATTCATCACTTTACCACGAACTGTTGGACGGAATCCTCTGTGACGTGTACGACCAGCTTTTCCGTATCTAACTAAGTTGTGATCTGGGTTAGAAACTTGTCCGAGTGTTGCACTACATTCTGCTAATACCTTTCGGATTTCTCCTGAAGGTAATTTGATCAATGCGTATTTTCCTTCCAACGCACGCAATCGAGCTGAACCTCCAGCACCACGAACCATTCGTGATCCCGCGCCTGGCTGCAATTCGATATCATGCAAATCCAAACCAACTGGAATGTTTTTCAACTTTGTTCGATTTCCTGGTGTTAAATCAACTTCTTTTTCTGATGAGATAACCTTATCACCTTCTTTGATTGTCTGTGGTGCTAATGAATATCGTTTTTCACCATCTTCGTATTGCAGCAACATGATGTGTGCCCCACGATTTGGATCATATTCAACAGCTGTTACCGTTGCTGGTACATCAAACTTTGTTCGTTTGAAATCGATAATTCGAATAAACCGTTTTGCACCACCACCTCGGTGACGTACCGCAATTCGCCCACGTGATCGTCCAGCTTTTCGCTTTTTGATAACACGCAAACTCTTTTCCGGTCTTTTTTGCGTTAAATCTTTTGTGGTGTTCACACTAGATTTGCGGCGTCCGGGAGTTGTTGGTTTATATCGTTTAATCGCCATACTTGACTAGTTTGTAGTTTGTAGTGAGTAGTTGGTAGAAAAATTTTTCTACTCACTACTCACTACAACCTACTCACTGATTAGGTTCCTTCATGAAGGTTAATCTTGTCGCCCTTCTTCAGGCATACCATAGCTTTTTTCCATCCTGAACGTTGTCCAGTATTTCGACCCCATCGTACTCGTTTTCCTCGCATATTCATGACACGTACACTTTCTGGTGTCACGTTATATGTTTGCTTAATCTCTTTAGCAATTTCATTCTTTGTTGCTTTATTATCAACTACAAATGTGTAGACTGATCGCGCTTCTGCATCGGCTGCTTTTTCTGTTACATGCAATCGCTTGATGATATGTGACATGTAATCTGGTGTCTTGAGTGTCACCATCGGTGCATCAACCTTTTCTTTCTCTACTGGTTCCCCGCCTTCGCGAGGACGACTTCCTTTGGTCGTCGCTTTCTTTTTATCTTCTTTTTTCTCTTCTTTTTTAGCAGCAGGTTTTTTTGCAGGAGCTTTTGCTGCTGGTTGTGCTACTGGCTGTGCTGCTTGTGTGTCATCTTTTGGAGTTGCATCTACATCAACATCAGCCTGTTTATCCAGACGTTCTTTCTTATCCTTTTTAAACCATTTTCCTAAGAATGACATATATTTAGTTTGTAGTTGGTAGTGAGTAGTTGGTAGAAACTTTTCTACTCACTACTCACTATCAACTACTCACTCGATTAGTCTTTTACTGAGTAAGTCTAGACAGCCTTCTTCCAAGACAAGTGCTTTATTCTTAATCGCTGTGTATGCATTAAGATCAGCTGCCGTGGTAACTGATGTGTTGGGAATATTCCGAGCGCATCGAACCACATCTTTATTGACACCATTTGTTACAAACAACACGCGTTTTGCTTTTTCAGCACCCACAGATTTGATGAGCTGTGCGCATGTTTTTGTTTTACCTTCTTTTAAATCGAAGGTGTCGATCAAAGATACAACTCCATGTGATGCACGATCTGAAAGCACCATCTTTAATGCTTTCCGTGCAACTTTTTTGTTTACTTTCTTTTTAAAATTTCTGTTGTTTCGTGGACCAAATGTCACACCACCACCAACCCATAAAGGTGAACGGATTGATCCGTGACGCGCGCGTCCTGTTCCCTTTTGTTTCCATGGTTTTTTACCACCACCTGAAACATCTCCACGATCTTTTGTGTGTGCAAATTGCTGACGTTGGTTTGCTTGAAAAGCTACTACAACTTCCTGAATAATTGAAGGTTCTGTTTCTACATTAAAGACAGCTTCCGGAAGATCTACTTCCCGTTGCTTCTCACCTTTCATGTTGTATACGTTTGCCTTTGGCATACTTAGCTTTTAGCTTTCAGCTGTTAGCTTTTAGACTCTTCTTTAGTTTCTTCCACAACAACCTCTGATTTTGCTTCTTCTACGACTTTTGTTTCTTCCTCTTTCTTTTCTTCAACCTTTGGCTCCTCAACAGCTTCTGCTTTAGGTTCTTCATTTTTCACTTCTTCAACAACTTCTGCCTTTGGTTCCTCTTTCTTTTCTATCTTCATTTCACCCAATCCTTTTACCATTACAACAGAACCACGTGCCCCAGGAATTGCTCCCTTCAAGTACAAAAGTCCTGCTTCAGGATTGATATCTACAACAGCAATATTATGAACACTTACACGATTTGTTCCCATGTGACCTCCCATTTTCTTTCCTTTTGCCACTGGACCTTGTGTTCGTGATGCAATTGAACCAGGCATACGCAATTGATCTTTGTGTCCGTGAGATGCTGGTGAACCATGGAATCCCCATCGTTTCACAACACCTTGGAAACCTCGTCCTTTTGCATGACCCGTTACGGTTACTTTTTCTCCCTTTTCAAATACACCCGCATCCCAAGAATCACCACGTTCAAATGTTTGTTCGTCAGTGAGCTTGAAATCACGCATAACTGAAACCATCGGAAGATTTTTTAAATGTCCTTTTTGTGCTTTTTTGACGTTCTTTTTTACAGGCTCGCATCCAACTTGAATTGCGCGCTCGCGAACTTGTGTCACCGTTTGTTTTGGTGCAGCAATAACAGTCACGGGAGTTGCTGTCCCCTGCTCGTCAAAAATTCGAGTCATTTCTAATTTTCTTCCAATGATACATTTCATAAAAAAAGAGGTATCCACGAACAGAAAAGATACCACTCAACAGAACATGCCAAAGCATGCTTTAAACTGATGAATTTTTTCATGGATATGATTCGCATATCCATGTGGTTCTTTTTTGCTCCTGAGACGATTCCGTTATGCCGGTATGTTTTCTTACGAAGAAGATCTTATACCATTATATTGGGTCGTTTATTCCGGATGAGTTCCGGATCTCAATAGACTGTACCTGCCTGCCGGCAGGCAGGTCTGCTGAGATCCGGACTCATCTAAATTATTTAAGTACTGGATCCCGGCCTTCGCCGGGATGACATTTCGCGAAGCGAAATGTCACATTTTAATTTCGATATTTACTCCTGCTGGTAGATTCAAGTTCATCAAGTTATCAACGGTTTTCGGTGTAGGGTTAAGGATATCCATCAATCGCTTGTGCGTGCGCACTTCGTACTGTTCTCGCGCATCCTTGTGCACAAATGTTGAACGGTTCACAGTCATCTTGCTTTTTTCTGTGGGCAATGGAACTGGTCCTACAACCTTTGCTCCTGATCGCTCAGCAGTTTCCACAATATTCTTAACCGATTCATCAACGATTTTGTGATCGAATGCTCGAATCTTGATACGAATGCGATTTGATACCTCGCCTTCTGGTTTTTTTTCGTCCTCTTTTTTAGACATGTTACTACCAAGAAAACCTGGTTTCCCAGGTTTTCAAAAATTATTTATTGATTTTCAATACGATACCAGCTCCAACAGTTTTTCCACCTTCACGGATGCTGAACTTTTGCTTGTCTTCCAAAGCAATAGGTGAAATCAATGTTACTGACCCTTCGAAAGTATCTCCAGGCATAACCATTTCTGTTCCTTCTTTCAATTTGATTTCTCCTGTTACGTCGGTTGTTCGGATATAAAACTGTGGTTTGTATCCAGTCATGAATGGTTTGTGTCGTCCACCCTCTTCTTTTGTAAGAGCATAGATTTCACAATCAAATTCTGTGTGAGGTGTTACTGTTCCAGCCTTTGCCAAAACCATTCCACGCTCAATTTCGTCTTTCTTTGTTCCACGCATGAGTAATCCAGCGTTGTCACCTGCCATTCCTTTATCGAGTTGTTTGTTAAACATTTCAATTCCTGTGATCACTGTTTTTTGCACATCTCCGAATCCAACAATTTCAACTTCATCGTTAATGTTAACTGTTCCACGCTCAATTCTTCCTGTTGCAACTGTTCCACGACCTTCAATTGAGAAGATGTCTTCAACAGGCATTAGGAATGGTTTGTCAGTGTCGCGAACTGGGTCTGGGATGTATGAATCTAATGCTGCAAGCAAATCATGAATTGGTTTTGAAGCCGCTTCATCTGATGGATTTTCAAGAGCTTTCAATGCTGACCCACGAATGATAGGAGTTTCGTCTCCAGGGAATTCGTATTTCTTAAGCAAGTCACGAATTTCTTCTTCAACTAGATCTAGCAATTCTGCATCGTCAACTTGGTCTACTTTGTTCAAAAATACAACGATATGTGGCACACCAACTTGTCGAGCAAGCAAAATGTGCTCACGTGTTTGTGGCATCGGTCCATCTGTTGCTGAAACTACCAAAATTGCGCCGTCCATTTGAGCGGCTCCAGTAATCATGTTTTTAATGTAGTCAGCGTGACCAGGACAATCGATGTGAGCATAGTGACGTGCTTCTGTCTCATACTCAACATGAGCTGTGTTGATTGTAATTCCACGTTCGCGCTCTTCTGGAGCTGCATCAATTTCAGCCATTGATTTATCTTGTGCTGTTTTTCCTCCAGAACGCAATACTGCCAAAAGTGCAGCTGTTGTTGTGGTTTTACCGTGGTCAACGTGACCGATAGTACCGACGTTGACGTGTGTCTTTGATCGGTCGAATTGCTCTGCCATATTTATTTATCTTATTTTAGTTTAAATTTAGCGTCACTCCACATAATTTGTTTCTAGTGGATAAATGACGTCGCAATTGTAACATAGGTATATTATGTTGGCAAGTCTTTTTGGGCTTAAAATGGGAGATTTATCCCGTTTTTGTCCACATCCTCTATTCGCCCTCAATTGGCTCAATGTACCATGATTCTTCAGATACAACCGGTTCGTCCTCTTCATCAATATGTTCTTCAATTACCTCTAAAATTGGCTCTTCTTCTTGGGCAAAATCTGGAATCCAATCCGCTTCTGGCTCAAATGGAATATCCGATCGCATTCCATCTAATCCAAAATCAAATTCCTCATCCATCTGATCTGCCATGCATTCATATTCTGATAATGGCATTATAACCACAGGCTCATCATGATCTGGGTCGATAACAACACATCTCTCCCCTGTTTTTTTTACTAGGTCTACTATTCGTTTCCATTCCATATTTCTATGTTACTTAGCTTTCCCCTCCATCACTGCTGCTGCGACGTTTTGTGGCGCTTGTTCATATGAACCAAATTCCATTGAGTACGATGCTCGCCCCTGTGTCATACTTCTCAATTCTGTTGCATAGCCGAACATTTCTGATAATGGCACGTTTGCACGAACTACTCGCACACCTTTTCGCTCTAGCATTTCATCAACCGTTCCGCGTTTTGAATTTAGATTTCCAATCACATCACCCATGAACTGTTCTGGAGTAAGCACTTCTACTTTCATGACAGGCTCCAACAATACCAACCCCGCCTGTTTTGCAGCAGCTTGCATAGCTTGTGATGCCGCAATCTTAAAGGCAACTTCAGATGAATCAACATCATGATAACTTCCATCAACGAGCGTAGCCTGAACATCAATCACAGGATAGCCTGCCAAAATCCCTCGATCAAGCGCACCGCTGATACCCTTTTCAACAGCTGGAATGTATTCTTTTGGAATAACACCGCCCTTAATTTTATCAATAAATTCAAATCCTTCACCGCGCTCTTTAGGTTCAACATTAATAACCACATGACCATACTGTCCGCGTCCACCAGTTTGTTTGATGTATTTGATTGCCACGTTTTCTGCTGTTTTGGTAATTGTTTCTTTGTATGCAACTTCAGGTTGTCCAACACCAACTTCAACTTTAAATTCGCGGCGCATGCGATCTACGATCACCTCAAGATGCAACTCTCCCATTCCACAAATAATTGTTTGCATTGTGTCTTCGTTTGTATAGACGCGGAATGTTGGATCTTCTTCAGCTAGTTTTTGCAACGCAATACCCATTTTTTCTTGATCTGATTTTGTTTTTGGTTCTACTGCCATTGAGATCACAGGTTCTGGGAAAGTGAATTTTTCTAATACTAATGGATGATCAGTATCCGTTAATGTGTGACCGGTAAATGTATTTTTCAATCCGATTGCTGCGGCGATATCACCTGCATATGCCTCATCTACATCTTCACGAGAGTTTGCATGCATACGCACGATACGCCCAACGCGTTCTTTTTTCCCAGTTGTATTGTTTAAAATTGTTGTTCCTTGTTTGAGTGTTCCGGAATACATGCGGAAAAATGTGAGTCGTCCTACAAATGGATCGACCGCAACTTTAAATGCGAGCGCTGCAAATGGCGCATCGTCATCCGCCGGGCATTCAATTTCTTTTTCTTCATCGTCAGCATCTTTTCCTTTTGTTGCGGGAACATCCAATGGTGATGGCAAATAATCAACAACTGCATCCAACAAAATCTGCACACCTTTGTTTTTCAAAGCAGAACCACACAAAACAGGAACAATCTCAAAGGCAACTGTTGCTTTTCGCAATACGCGCTTCAAATCTGCTACAGGAATTTCTTCTCCCTCAAGATACTTATTCATTAAATCTTCATCATTTTCAACAATCTTTTCAACTAATTCTGCACGATATTTTGCTGCTTTTTCTTTCATGTCTTCTGGAATATCTCCTACTTCTATATCCTTTCCTAGATCATCTTTAAAGACATGTGCTTTTTGTTCGATCAAATCTATTACACCCAAGAAACCATCTTCTGCTCCAATTGGTAATTGAATTGGAATGGCATTTTTTGTGAGACGATCGTGAATTGATTGCACGTCTGCGTAAAAATCCGCTCCAGTTCTATCTAATTTATTGATAAAACAAACGCGTGGCACATTGAATTCATCGGCATAATGCCAGTTTGTTTCTGATTGCGGCTCAACCCCAGCCACACCATCAAATACCACGACTGCTCCATCGAGCACGCGTAATGAGCGCTTCACTTCAACTGTAAAGTCGATATGTCCTGGCGTATCAATAATGTTTAAACGATGATCTTTCCACATCGCAGTTGTTGCAGCAGATGTAATAGTGATTCCACGTTCCTGTTCCTGTTCCATCCAATCCATAGTTGCTTCCCCTTCATGCACCTCACCGATTTTGTGCTTTTTTCCTGTGTAAAACAAAATACGCTCGGTCACCGTAGTTTTTCCGGCGTCAATGTGAGCGATGATTCCGATGTTTCGGACTTTTTCTAGGGGGAATTGTCGGGGCATATTTTACAAACTTATGAACGTATGAACTTAAGAACTGATGAACTCACGGACTCATGCGCATGCGATTTTATCGCAATCATATGAGTCCGTGAGTTCTTTGGTTCTTTCGTTCTTTCGTTCTTTCGTTCTTCAGTCGCTCGGCTAGCGAGCGAAATGTGCAAATGCACGGTTAGATTCCGCCATTTTTTGCACATCTTGCTTTTTCTTGACCGCATCACCTTCTCCTTGTGAGGCTGCGATCAATTCTGACGCTAATTTTTCTGCCATTGTTTTTCCTTTTTTCTTGCGTGCTGCTTCAATCATCCAGCGGAATGCAAGCGCTTGTCGGCGTTCTGGTCGAACTGTTCGTGGAATTTGATAGTTTGCACCACCAACGCGTCGTGATCGCGTTTCTACAGAAGGTCCGATGGTTTTCATTGCTTTATTGAAAACTTCCAGCGGCACGAGTTTTTTATCTTCGAATTCTTTTGTTCCAATAATTTCCATTGCACCATATACCACATTTTGTGCAGTAGTTTTTTTACCGCTTTTCATGATGGTATTAATAAACTTAGCCACAACAGTGGAATTGTACTTTGGGTCTGGATCAATTACTCGTTTTGGTGCTGGTTTGCCTCGCATAGGATTCTAATTCTATTTCTTTGGTTTCTTACTTCCGTAGAGTGATCTTGATTGATTTCTTCCTTCTACTGCACCGGCATCATATACACCACGAACAACATGATATCGCACACCAGGTAAATCACGAACACGTCCGCCACGAACTAATACGATTGAGTGCTCTTGTAGGTTGTGTCCTTCTCCTCCGATATATGCCCACACCTCTGCACCATTTGAAAGACGAACACGCGCAACTTTTCGCAGCGCTGAGTTTGGTTTCTTTGGTGTTTTGGTTGTTACTTTTACACACACACCACGTTTGAACGGTGAGTTGTTTTTTGTAACTTTTCTGTGCAACGTATCAAGTCCCCGACCCATTGCCGGAGATTTTGTTTTACTTTTCTTGATTTTTCTTGGTTTTCGAACCAATTGATTTGCTGTAGGCATGTATGTGCTCGTGATGCGTCATTTCAAAAAAAATAAGCACCTCGAGATTCATAATGTAAGTGCCGCTATTATAACTGGGGCTGATTTTCATGTCAAGTACGGATATTGCTAATTGTGGACAGAATAAATTCACATTCCTCGCCTCTGCGGCCAGGTACATTTGTAGTGTTTTCACATCTGTAGACTAGCAATGTCATATTTTTCTATTCATTTGTGCTGGGCCTTGATGCATTGTAAACCGTCACAAAATCGGAGATTTTGGCGGTTCTTCGCCTAAAAGACCAGGTTCATTTCAGGTATTTAAATATTGAACTTAAGTTCAAGTTACAATGTTTCTTGTTGTAAGTGGTAGGTCTTTCATGCATTGTAAACCGTCACAAAATCGGAGATTTTGGCGGTTTACAAAAAAAAGCCCTTCATCCGTAGATGAAGGGCGTAAATCATTCGATCTTTTTCAAGATATTACGAAGCTTTTCTTCTTGCGTCAGTGATCTTGATGATGTCTCACCACCTGTGCTTTTGTTTTCTTTTGCTGCTAGTCTTCGAATTTGAGCCTCGTCCTGCTTTCTTTCCCGACCATCGTCGCCATCCAGAAAATCAGCTGTAGCATTAAACGCATCCTTGGTTGTGCGTCCCATTGCTGCAAGTAGATTCTTTGCTGTATCCCATCCACCCACACTGTCTTCTGTTGTGACATACTCGTCGTAAACCGTCGGCGCATGCTTTTCGA
>NZCD01000035.1 GCA_002688135.1 Parcubacteria group bacterium | reverse complement strand
ACGATGTCGGCTCGTCGCATCCTGGGGCTGAAGAAGGTCCCAAGGGTTGGGCTGTTCGCCCATTAAAGCGGCACGCGAGCTGGGTTCAGAACGTCGTGAGACAGTTCGGTCTCCTATCTGCTGTGGGCGTCGAAACATGAGGGAGCTCTTTCCTAGTACGAGAGGACCGGAAAGAACGAATCCATGGTGTAGCGGTTGTTCTGCCAAGGGCATAGCCGCGTAGCCAAATTCGGCACGGATAAGCACTGAAAGCATCTAAGTACGAAGCCGTTCCCAAGATTATGTTTCATTTGAGACACCAGAGAGACTATCTGGTTGATAGGTGGTACGTGTAAGCACCGCAAGGTGTTCAGCGGAGCCATACTAATCAGTCGATCTCTTTCACTGAAACACAGAGTGTGTTTCGAATCGAAAGATTCAATTGCAATGACGATGTCTAGTACGAGATACGGGGAAACCCACTTTCGCTCTCGACGAGTGACAACTTTACAATCACGCAATACTTTAAAGAAAGAACGTATTGCGTTGGTGTTTTAAGCGGCAGGGGTACACCTGATCCCATTCCGAACTCAGTAGTTAAGCCTGCCAGCGCTGATGGTACTTGGGCATTACGCCCCGGGAGAGTAAGCCAACGCCAACGCAATGCGTTTTTTGATACCTGATCCCATTCCGACTATCAGCGCTGATGGTACTTGGACATTACGTCCCGGGAGAGTAAGCCAACGCCAAGACTGAATATTGAAAACAAAAAAGTACTATCCTTGTATAGTACTTTTTTTGTTACTGATGTGGCGGGGTTTTTATATTGACAAGATGTGAGAAATGTACTAGTATCAAATCACGATCATTACATAAGGAGACAGCGATGCAAAGAGAAGCAGCTCGAAAAGTAATTGAAAAAATTGCGGAATTGGTGAGTCACTTTATGCGTGCGATACGAAATCATGACGAAGTACTACTTCATGATTTCCATGCACAAATAAATGGCGCATGCGGTGTCATGAAAGTATGCACCGAAATTTACACAGTCGATTTCTTGATGGAACTCATCATTGGTTTGGAAAATTTACAAGGCAGCATAAGACCGGACTACAATTACAGCTCACCTAAGGAACAAATTGCCTGTTCACAGGCTCAAACAATTCTCATGTATGCGATCAACACGCTGAAGGCAGATGCTAGATTTCATCAGCCAGAAGTTCATCCACAAGAAACATACTTTGCGTAGGAGCTGATCATGGCAGAGCAGGATATGTGGGATCGAATCGTGAAACGGATACGATACCTAAAAAAGGAATGGAGATCAGCGTCGATGAGGAAAAAGGCAGCGTACTCTGCAGCCTCACAAACAACTGAACATACAAATATGCAGTCGTGTCGTGCTGAGGTTAATGGGATGTGTCGTGTCCTCCGAGAATGTACAAGTATCATACCCGAAGAAAGAATTGACTCTGTCATCGAATGTCTTGAGAAAATTCGAGACTCTGTATCACGTGAAGGTTTTGGAGCTGTAGGTATGTGCAGTTACTCAGAAAATCAAGCAATGCGCTTGCCACTCACGAAAACGATCAATGTACTCAAGCAAAAGAAGAATAGAAATCTTCATTCGCAGGAAAAATACTTTCAATAACCTCATCCACGCGGTGGGGTTTTTGTATTGATCCTTCTTCGCCAAGGCTACGAAGGACAGGCACGATATTGACAGGACTGATAATCTTTGATAAGTTGTGAGAGGTTCATTCAATGGAGGAAGAATGTCGATTTTTGCAGACGCTTTGTGTATTGGTTTGGAATTCAACATTGAAGAGTTAAAGCGACACGCTCGTGAAGGGGATTTGGGACACGCACTTGAAACAGCAGGAGCCATTGAAGGATTATGTGCGGTGATTGAGTTTGTGCATCTTGCTGACAAGATGGACAGAGAAACAGCTGCGCGATTCGAAACAATTTTGTCAGAAGGATTAAACAGCATTCCTACAGAAATGGCAAAATTAGCACAGGCCATGGCCGGTAAAGATGACATAGAATCATTAAGATCCGCAACTGCAGCAGGTCTCTTGGGTGCATATACCAGAATTGAAATGACAGTGACAACGCTGTATCCTGGCCTGCGGTTGGTAACATAATAAGGAGGAGTGGATGAAAACAGCAGATGTATGGGAGGTAATGCTCGATCAACTGGAACGAGCACGTGAACAATTCATGCGGTACAAAAGTGCACGCTACAGCAAAAAAAATCGAGAAAAGTGGACGTTGGGTCTGGGAAAAGTACAAGGATTATGTAATCTGATAATTGCTTCAAGCAACAGAATTCCACATACATGGAAATTGCGCATGATCAAAAGGCTCGAAGAAATGAGAAAAAAGCCTTTGTACACGAGTGACGGTGATTGGTATCGATGTCGCATTGCCATCGATAAAGCCATTCGGCATCTTACGACGGTGACACACAGCGAGGATACGCTATGAGTGATAAGCAAGATCATGTAGATAATATCATTTATTTATATGGTTCATCCAGGGATCTGTCTGAGGACGAAGGTCTGACGCCACTTCGGATTGTCTTTATCCGAGTTCTGGCAGATGGTTTTATTGTAACCATACCTCTTAATCATTACGATCCTCCCATAGCGAACGAAGAAAAGTGGATGCAGTACGAGTGGGCAGGAGAATTTTCCGATTGGCCGGCAAACGATCCGCGTAAACATAAACTCAGCAAGAACATCGATGATTTCGCACGAAGTATGTTTATCGCTGGAACAATATGGGGCAGAAGCATGCCAAGACAAGGTAATATTCATCCAGGTCGTTTGGAATCGACCATGAGCAAGTTATTTAATGAAAACTACAAGCCCTGGATCTTTGTTCCTGCACAAACATCTGTAGAGATATTTCCGGAATTCTCTCTACGCGTGTTTTATGCAGGAACGATCTATGGGAGACGGTTACAGCCAGAATAAAGAAAATGACCCGAGATAACTCGGGTTTTTTATTTGGTATTGAGTTGCGAGCCTGTATTGACAGAGAGTGCTGATGATGCTATGTTGGATGTGGTTCATTTCAATATATGAGTGGAGGTTACATGTCTTTCACAGATGATGTAATGCGTTTGCTGAAACAGTGTAAAAGAGAATGGAGGAAATGCAACGATTATACAATTTCAACTAGTGTAAGAGCTAAATTAACTCAGGCTGAAGTGAAGCGCATACAATCAGTCCTCGCAATGTTGAGGATGTGTATTCCGCATCTTCCAGCAGATCAAAAGAAGGAATTGCATGAAGCGCTACGGAAATTTCTACGAACTTTCGCATCTCCCAAAAAAACTGACGATTCAGAGCAAGTCGAAAAAATCAGAGTAGCTCTCAATTGGACGATGCGTGAGTTGCGAGAAAAAGCAGAAAAAGATGTTCCTGCTCAGGCATTACAGCTTGCACAGCCGACAGTTAAAACATCTGACGCTGGAATGTGGGAAAACATACTGAACGAACTTAGAAAAATAAATAAGAGGTTCCAGAAACATCGAAAACATGACAGCAAGTATGATCCGCCGAGTTCACAGCAGAGTAATTGGATTTTTCAAGTATCCAGCATCCTGTTTGTTGTCCGGAGAATGGGATCTTGTATGCGGCCACATGAGCTTAAAAAACTGATAGATGAACTGACTGAAATACGTGATGATGGTGAACTGCTTGGCAATGGTCATGTTGGTATGGCCTGGGAAATGTTCCGACAGCCATTTAACCTCGCCATCAAGATACTCAAGAAAACAGCAAGTTCGGGTGATCGAGATACGATGTTGGCCTGCTGGCAGAAAATAATTCGTAGCACAACAACGAATAATGTTTTGAATTATGGAAATAATCATGCGTTTGGGAAAGGAATTGCACAAGCAGCAAAATTTACGCTCCCAGACATGTCAAAAGACGAGAGAGCACAACTGCAAAAAGACGCACTAAAGTGTATGGAAGGAGCAACTGGAACGCTGCACGAAGATCTGCGTGTCGCTGTATGCGCAGCTATTATCAGAGCAATAAAAAGGACACCAAAAGCTGAACATCCGCAACTCGCATACTTTGCATAAGCAGTCCTGTGAGGGCTGTTTTTTATTTGGCAAAATAGATGAAAAAATATACACTAACATATCTATGGAGAAAGTTACGATTCACAATCGGAAGGGGGAGAATGTTGTTGTTGAGTTCAAATTGAATGAAAATCCAAAAGGACTGGTGTTTGTGATGCATGGTTTGGGCGGGTTTAAAGAGCAGTCTCATCTGCAAGTTATTGTAGACGCGTTTTTGGAAGAAAACTATTCAGTCGTAAGATTTGATACAACTAATTCCGTGGGGGAGAGTGATGGAGATTACTTCAATGCGACCGTCACAAATTATTATGAGGATTTGGAGGATCTGATCGACTGGACCAATGGACAGTCATGGTATGAGGAACCTTTTGTTTTAGTCGGACATAGTTTAGGTGGCATGTGCGTTTCATTATTTGCGCAAAAACATCCAGAAAAAGTAAAGGCACTCGCACCAATCGCATCAGTGATTTCCGGAGAATTGAGTACGCATGCACCCCGTTATGAGGACGGATCACTTATCACATGGGAAAAAGAAGGAAAAATGTTGCGGGGAGAATCCCCAACAAAACAGCAAATGTGGTTGGCATGGCATCATATGGAAGATCGCATGCATTACGATCTAACCAAAGACGCAAACAAATTGACCATGCCGGTGTTACTTGTTGTTGGCGATAAAGATATTTCGACACCTCCTGAACATCAGAAAGCGTTGTTCGATGTGCTCCCAGGAAAAAAAGAAATACACGTTATTAAAGGTTCAAAACACACGTTTAAGGGAGACGAGCATAAAACTGAGTTAAAAAAATATTTCACAAATTGGATTACAACACTGTGAGACACATTATAGATTTTCATTCGTATTCAAGGGCTACATGCCATTGACACAGCATGGTTTTTATGTATAATGAAGATAGGATCACAAAAAAGAGAGTAATCCATGATTCACATAATTTGGTTCTTATGGGCAATCTTTGCAGGGGGATCCATTGTTTCGGTAGTGTTTGTCCTTGGCTTCTTTTTGTGGGTAGTGGATGAGATACTACTGACGATGATAATTTGTCTGATGTTTACATACCATTCAGGCAGGTTCCTGGGTGAGAAGTTCACATCTGAGAAGTACATTCATCCTATGATACATGGTTTTGCGGCCGGAGCAGCATCTGCATCTTACTTTTTTTGTACTATCAGCGGGCCTGGTTTTTGGCCACACAACCCAAATATCATGCACTTGGTCCTGTTCTATGTCGTGTTTGCTGTGGAGGGTTATTGGATAAATCGGCTCGCGGAAAAGAAACTGACAGAAACACGTGAGCATTAATATTCTGTTGTGCTCTGTGCTGCACAAGTGAGCCCCCCAATATGGGGGGCTTTTTACTTGGCAAACATCATGAAAAGAATTACACTGTTGCTTCTATGAGATACATCATTGATTTTCATTCGCATTCGAGGTATTCGAGGGCTTGTTCTAAGAATTTAACGATTCCAAATATTTCGCGCGCATGCGAGTTAAAAGGAATTGATATTATTGGAACGGCAGATTTTACACATCCGAAATGGATTCGTGAATGCGAAGAAAATTTGAAAGAAGTGTCAGAAGGATTATTTGGATTAAAAGATGGATCATCCAAAACAAAGTTTATGCTCGCCACAGAAGTTGCATGCATCTACAAACAAGGCGGTGCAACACGACGATTACATTTGGTATTGTTAGCACCATCGTTTCAAGCAGTACATAAATTGATAAAAGTTTTGGAAGCGCAAGGACGAAACTTACATTCTGACGGCCGTCCTATTCTAGGACTTTCCGGAAAAGAGTTGTTGAGTATTTTATTGGAGATTGATCCGCGATTTGAAATGATTCCAGCCCATGCGTGGACACCGTGGTTTGCGGTCTTCGGATCAAAATCAGGATTTGATAGTTTAGAAGAATGTTTTGAAGAACTCACCCCACACATTCACGCCATCGAAACAGGACTGTCATCAGATCCTATTATGAATTGGCAGTTATCAGCATTGGATAATATCACACTTGTTTCTAATTCTGACGCACATTCTCCAGACAATTTCGGACGCGAAGCAAACGTCATGGATTTAGAAAACCCATCATACGATGATATTTTGAATGTCATCAGAAAAAAAGATCGAGAAAAATTTCTCTATACTATTGAATTCTATCCCGAAGAAGGAAAATATCATGCAGATGGTCATCGCGATTGTGATGTCATGTTAGCGCCAGAAGAAACAGCAAAACTAAAAGGTGAGTGTCCAAAATGCAAAAAACCACTCACGGTCGGCGTACGCAATCGCGTCAATGAATTAGCAGATCGTGCGCATGGATTTGAACCAGAAAACAAAATCCCATTCAAACACATCGTCCCACTCCGCGAAACAATCTCCGCAGTCGTCGGTGTCGGAAAGAAAAGCAAAAAAGTTGCTGGTATTTATGATCGCCTCGTCGGCGTCATCGGAAATGAATTTGAAATTCTATTAGATCTCCCAATCGAACGCATCGAACAAGCAACCAACAAACACATCGCCGAGGCAGTAAAGCGCGTACGAGAAGGAAATGTATTCGTCTCACCCGGCTACGACGGCGTATACGGTACCGTCTCCGTCACAAAACCAGGCGAAACAATGGGAGTAAAACAACTAAGTTTGGTTTAGGGTATTGACAGACTGCCGAAAATGTGGTATAGTTTCAGAGGTTTATAATTCACAGGTTAACAATTCACAATTTCTCTCAAGGAGACAGACATGAGCGCTCCATTGCAATGTGCTGCAGCGGCAGGTGACGATATGAGGATCGCGCAGGCGCGCGTCTATTTCGGAAAAGTCGGAAAACATCTAGGCTTTGCAAGTTTCGAGGATTATCTGGAGACGATTCCAGAGATTCCCGAACATCTGCTGGAAGACGATGAGGATTTTCCGATCTTGCTGTTGATCGAGTCGCGAGTGAAAGCGCAGGATCTGAGTCAGGTGGTGGGAATCCAATACCCATGGGGAATCGCGAATCAAGACTTCGCTCCCTTTGCGGTAGAACATACAACAGACTCCGAACCGAGATGGATTCGCTTACAGACCGGCGCCAAATTCACGGGTTGGTCGGCTGAGGAAGCGAGACAGCTTGTCGAAGAGGATGAGTTTTGCTCAACGATGTTGATGGGTGCGGCCGCATTCTTGCATTGCTCAGACGATTTCGCTCGTGATCCAATCTCAGTCGTCCTGCCCGGGTCATTCTGGGGTGAAGACGAAGAAGAATGGACCGTAACTGCGGAGTGGACAAAAAAAGATGACGAACTGATTCCTACGTTCGCAACAATGCGAAGTGCCAGGGCATTTCCCTTCATGGGAATCAGCTCGTACAGAGCATGACACACGAAAATCCCCGCCAGAAGGCGGGGATTCTTTTTTCAAATTTAAAAAAAAATGTCGACAAGCCACAGCCGTCCTCTTCATAGTGTTTTTTTCATACTGTTACTAAGCCGACATTTGAAAGTCAAAGTAACATTGCATTGAAAGTACAGCTGGGCGGGCATCGACTCCAGCAAAACAAAAACCCCTCGACAAGCATCGAAGGGGTTCTTGTAAGACTATCGTTTTTTACGACGTTTTGCCTTTCGTTTAGCTGGCTTTCGTTTAGCTGCTTTTCGTTTTGCAGGCTTGCGCTTTTTTGCAGCCTTACGTTTAGCAGGTTTACGTTTCTTAGCTTTGCGTTTAGCTGGCTTACGCTTTTTTGCAGCCTTGCGCTTGGCAGGCTTACGTTTTTTGGCTTTGCGTTTAGCTGGCTTACGTTTAGCTGCTTTTCGTTTTGCAGGCTTGCGCTTTTTCGCAGCCTTACGTTTAGCAGGTTTACGTTTTTTAGCTTTGCGTTTAGCTGGCTTACGCTTTTTCGCAGCCTTGCGCTTGGCAGGCTTGCGTTTCTTCGTAGCTTTTTTTCGTTTTGCAGGCTTTCGTTTTTTCGCAGCCTTGCGTTTTGCAGGTTTGCGTTTCTTCGTTGCCTTGCGTTTTGCTGGCTTACGCTTTGTAGCTTTTTTCTTTGTTGCTTTTTTGCGCTTCGCTGGTTTGCGCTTCGCAGTCTTGCGTTTAGCTGGTTTGCGTTTAGCCGGCTTTCGTTTCTTTGCTGGCATAAAACATTTGGCACCTCCTTTCACATCGCAGACAACATCGCATCCGCGAGCAACTCAAAACTTTTAAAAAAATTGTTTGTAAAAAAGTTTTGGTATTTGTTTTGATCTCGAGTTTTGTTTTTGTGCTTGTGCACGCGTGCACTCGCGATCAATTACATTATACGTTTTATAAAAATAAAAAAAAAGCGAAAAATTTTTTATTTGTGCATAACTTTTTTGTTACAAATTTTTTAAAAAATGGATTCCCGCCTTCGCGGGAATGACAATTGTGCGCACGCTTGACAAAGATGAAAAAAAATGTTAGTATTTTGTGAAGTTCATTTCACAAACACAGGAGAAAAAAATGAAATATTTGGTCGCTGCGTTCGTGTGTTTGTTGTCACTACAAGCTCACGCAAAATCGATTGTGGTTCTGATTGTATCAAGCGACAGAGCTGTCGATCAGGAATTACTTGATGACACGACGGAATCGGTGATGTTCCGCATCACAAAAACTCATAAGTTGAACATGATTCCCAAAGAGCGATTTGAACACCTTATCGAATACAAGAATCCACGAAAGCCTGGCGCGTGTTTCTTTGGAGAGGAGAACTCTTCAATGTCACAGAAATGTTTGCAGGACGCTGTGAACAAGACGGGGGCGATCTATGCATTAATCGTGCGAGTTGTTCCTTTTAAGGGAACGCATAAGCTCGAGTTGCATGTGGTCAAGCGTGGAAATGTACAGCCAGTATTTTCTACGACACGCTACACAGTAAATGCGAAAGAAGTGCGTTCATTCATGGATGCATGCGCCCTGCTCATCATGGATGAGGTTGAGGAATTGAGTAAACCTCGATTTCACCGAATTGTTCGGCGCATCGATTTTAAGGAAAGACGTTATCAGCGATCTCCGATTGATTGGGGTTCTGTCGAGATTCCATCTGTTTCTGCATCATACAAACCATACTACACATGGAGTGCGGTAGGGTCGGGTGTATTGACTGCAGGTTTCACTATCACAGCAATCGCAATCGGAGCACAAGCAAAAAGCGCAGAAGAAAAAATTCATCTTTGCGCAAATCAGCCATGTCCAGAGTTGCAAGGTAGCGCACGTGATGACTTCATTGCAGATGGAGAATCCAAAACCACGACTGCAAATATCATGATTGGACTTGCATCTACATTCGCAATTTCAACTGCGGTACTCGCCGTGTTGAGCGCGCTTGAGGATGATCCAGTGGATATAATTCCGTCACTATCCGTAACGCCGCTAGCAAACGGCGCACAACTAAATATGAGTCTGTCATTTTAAAACAAGATCCCTCGACAAGAGGGATTTTTTAATACTAGCGCCGCATAAGACTGTTTGATATAATAATTTCCTATGAGAACTCAATCACATCACCACGTAAGTTTCAGAAAAATGCGTTCTGTGTTTTTCTTTGGAATGATTGTAGCATTGCCAATTGCAATGCTGACATTGCTCCAGCCATTTTTCTACCCATTATTTTGGGCTGCAGTCATTGCTGTAATGTTTCATCCGGCATACACTAAAATTTTAAAACGAACAAAATTAGAAGCTGTGAGTTTGACGATTGCATTACTACTTGTGTTATTGGTTATCATCTTACCGCTGGCTATCGTGGCAACATTATTAGTTAAAGAATCTTT
>NZCD01000034.1 GCA_002688135.1 Parcubacteria group bacterium | reverse complement strand
TTTTACAGGAGGCTGCTGTGTTTAAACAATTTTTTGTGCAGGCATCATATTTTCTTACCGTCATCCTTTGTCTTGTTGGTATTATTGCCATACCTATCGTTGAGCATCCTGATGGCGACGGTGTGTTCGCTTGTAGCTTCGCTTTTGTTGTCACTTTCAGCTTCTTAGCTTTTGTCTATTTTTCACGCAGGATCGACCATGCACATCGTTACAAGAAATAAGGTTGTACATGTTGTCACCTCCATCATCTCCTTCATTTTGTTTTTCTTTGGGTTTGCGTTAGTCTGTCTTGGTTTTGTCTGGTTGCTTGCACCAATCTAAAAACGCCCATGAGGCGTTTTTTTAATTCTAGAGTTTCGATGTATCACGTGGTCGGAATATATTGAGCGTCCAGTCTGCAACTACTCTTAGTCGATTTGTCCAATTCCAAAGTCTTTGAATAAATACCGTGCGACGCATCCACCATGCGAATTTTCCGGCGAATTTGATTTTTCCTATCTCTGCTACTGCATACCAATCTCCAATTGGTACAAGATCTCCTTTGCTTTTGAATTCAAAGGCTATTTTGTCTTTCTTTTGAATTGTGGCCCAGATATTTTGTGCAGCAATATTTCCGGCTTTTGTTGCAGCTTGCGCTGTGGATGGAGGATTTGCTTTTTCTCCAATCCATGAAACAACATCTCCAACGCCAAATATTTCAGGATATTTTGGACATGATAAATCATTACCTACCTCAATCAACCCCCTATCATTCAGCAATGTTGCAGGTAAAATTCCAGGTAAGGAGGATTTTATTCCTGTTGCCCAAATGGTTGTACGTGTTTTTATTTTCGTACCATCTTTCAAAATAGCAACCTCTGGCGTTAAGCGTGCTAATGGATTATTCAGTTCACAATCAACACCTTTTTTTAATAATACTTTTTTTGCTTTGCGACTTGAGATTGGCGCAAGCCGTGGCAGAATTCTGTCTCCCGCATGTACCAATGTAATTTTTGGAACTGAATTTGGGATTTCTGGATACAACTCACGCATATCATAAATGAAATCTGCAAGCTGCCCTGCCATTTCTACTCCTGTTAATCCACCCCCCACAATGACAAACGATGTGCACTCTTCGCGCTCCTTTTTATTTTCAGTGACTGCCGCTGTTTCGTATTGATCCAAAATGTGATTGCGCAATGTTATCGCATCATCCATATTCTTGAGTGGGAATGCGCATTCTTGAGCTCCTTCGCAGTTGAAATAATTTGTTATACTTCCTAATGCCACTACCAAAAAATCATACTCAATATCCTTTGCGCTTGTTTTCACGATTTTCTTTTTAACATCCACTGATGTAACGTCTGCCTCAATAAAATGATTGTGACAACATGTTACAAATTCACGCAGTGGCTGCACAATGTCTTTACGCGAAATAGACCCTGTTGCTACTTCGTGCAACATGGGTGTGAAAAGTGAATAATTGTCTCGGTTTATAAGTGTGATGCGGACTTTTTTGCCGGCGATTGAAGTTAACTTTCGATAGCACTCAACCCCACCAAAACCCCCTCCGAGGATAACTACGTGTTTCATAAGAAGCACGTCATCCCGAGCGTTTTAGTCGAAGGATCTCGTCTGGCTCAGCAACCTCTAGGGATCCCTCCTGCGTCGGGATGACGTTTTTATAGATTACTTTACTTCGATTGAATTAATCAGCATATCTGCTAGCGGACGATCGCCTGGACCTGTTGCGGTTTTTTCAATTCCTAATACTACATCCAAACCTTCTGTAACCATTCCGAAGTTTGTGTGTAATCCATCGAGCCATGGTGTTGCATCAAGTGTTACGATGAAAAATTGTGAGCCATTTGTATTTGGCCCGGAGTTTGCCATAGCGAGTGAACCTCGAACAAGCTTTTCATCATTAAATTCATCTGCGAATTGATAGCCCGGACCTCCTGTTCCCCATCTATCTGCAAGTGCCACATCTTTTGATTGCGGATCGCCCGATTGAATCATGAAATCTTTGATCACGCGATGAAAGCGCGTTCCATCATAAAACCCATCCTTTGCCAGCTTCACAAAATTTTCTACTGTCTTTGGTGATTTATCATTGAATAATTCTATTGTGATATCTCCTTGATTCGTCTTCATGACGACGATTTGTCGTTCCATAGGTTGATTTGTATTATTAATATTCTCCTCTTTTGCCTCCTCCTTTACTTCGCTCGCTGCTTCATTCTTTTTATATAATTCCTCCAGATCTTTTGGTGGATAATCTGAAACCTTGTCTGGTTTCTTTTGGAACGCGACCGCAAGCGCACCCACCGCGACGAGGATCGCCACTACAATTAGTATCTTTTTCATAGGTTCTAAGTTTATCAAGATACAAAAACACAGTCCAATGACCATGCTTTTGTCAAGTTATTTTCGCAGAACCCCACCCCATTCTACAAGTGTGAATCCGTTTCGTTCTGGTGTAACTATTGGTAATTCTTTTACGCGGATTGGTCTCATGAGCGGTTTATAATCCATCATGATTCTGATAATTGAGTCTGGCTGCGGATTAACTTTAAGCGGAGCGAGTGAATCGAGGAATTCGTTTGTGTAGAATGTCACGAAATAATATGGATAGTGTTTCATCTTTGGTACCCAGAATTCATTGAAGTCGGCTGTTTCTTTTTTGTTTAATCCAAGTTGTGCAAGCTTGTCTTCTAATAGCGATTCTACATCTTGTGATTTCACTACAAACCCTCGTGACTCAACTGGCACATTCGCTTCTCCATGACCTTCCCAGAAGAGATACGGCCATTGTGATCCATCTGCATGATTCGTCAGTTGACCATTTGGTTGCGCCGTCACATTCCATCCTCTTACATATTCTGGTTCTGTAAACGTGAATCCTCCATTTGGAAATACCTGTACTGATACATCTTTCGTCTCTTGCGGATACAGATAGATTACAGGCTTCCCACACTCAGCCATCACACGCAAACTAGGGTGCGTAAACTGCAACAATCTACCAAATGGATCTTCCCAGAAAAATACTGGCTGCAACGCAAGAAATTGTGCATATGACATTTCCTCCCCTGTGGTAATCTCCGCAAATCCTTTTCGTGATTCGTATAGATCTTTTAGAAACCGATGACTCGTGTCTTTGAAACCTAGAATCCTTGTGTTACTCGTCTTGAAATACACACCCTGACCAAATGTTCCCATTGTCTTTAAATCCGTGTTTTTGTCTACTAATTCTGATCGCACAGGATCAACATAACCTCTCCACCCACAACCACCCAAGCCTTGATGCTCATATCGAATATAATTTTGCGTACCATTCAACACGACGTTTGTAATATCTTCATCTAGTTGAAATGGTATTTGATATGCGTATTCAGCTGCCTGTCCGTCTGGCAACTGAATTATAAATCCTCCTGTTCGATCTTCTATTTCTGTGTATACCAGACCTGCTTTGGGATCTGTGAACCAGTACTCCATATTTTCTGGATAGAATGCTAGACCACCAAATGCTGTTTTACGAGTTCTTTCTCGATAGAGCACAATATCAGTTCCCGGAACCTTGATTGACTCAGGCGGCTCCATATCAGGAATGGTTATCCTGTGATCCAGAATGTATGAATTCAATCTTTCATTTACTTCGTATTCTGGACCAGCACTTTCTGAATATTCAGCGATCACGCGCAACTCATCTCCCTTTTTCAATACCAACCATGGCGGATGGCCGCCCATACAATAACACGGCACATTAGCCGATCTGATTTCATACCCTTCGAATTCACCTGTAGTCACAATTCCTAATATGTATTCCTCTGCATATTTTTCATCCTGATCAATCATGAGAGTTTTTTCAACTTCAGTTCTTCCATTCCATTTTATACTATCTAGTACCACAGCTGGACCAAATATTTCGGTGACTTCTTGATCTGGGTTTGTTATTCTTTCTTTTGGAATCTCTGGGGGTTCTGGAGTTTCTGATGGTTCTGGCGCTTCCGGTACAATTGGCACTACTGGTTCTGATTTCTTAGGTGTGATAGTTTTTCCAGATGTTTTTGTTGTTGCGATTGTGTTGCGCTCTGCTACAGTTTTTCCAATATAAAAACCAGCTCCTACAATGACTGCAATTCCTATTGCCGTGGCAACACCGACAAGCGCCCATTTAGCTGGCGTCATGCCTTGATTTGGGTCTGGGGCATGAGGATTATATTCGAGTTTATTATGCATATTACAAGTTGTCATCCCGGCGCAGGCCGGGATCCATTAGTATTTCAAGTGTATCACGCCGTTTTTTATTTGGGTAGCAATTTCAGGTGAAACCACTGATGTGCGTGACAATCTTTCCAACACTTCATCTCTTTTTTCTGGGGACGCAAGGTCAATTTCTCCGCGATTATTATGCACAACGAATAGTCGTAATTTCATTTCATCGTGCTCCCATTCAACTCCTATACTTAATCCTACCGTTACATCTTTTGAAAAATATTGATCGAACACAAAATTTCCGAGTGAGTAGAAAATTGGTTTTCCTTTGTAGATTTCCATTGGCTGGATGACATGTGGATGCGCACCAATCACAATGTCTGCACCAGAATCGATGAATGTGTGAGCTAAACGAGCTTGAGATGAACCATGTACTAATTGATATTCTGCTCCCCAATGCGGCATTACCACTAATACGTCAACTTCATTTCGTAATTTTCGGATTTCATCAATCACATCATTTTGATTTTTCCCAAATGCACTGAACCCAACCCATCCGATTTTTGTGCCACGAACTTCTGTCCAATACGAAATGTTTTGTTCATTGATTTGATCTCCGAAATATCTAATTCCATTCTTTTTCAAATAAAATCTGGTTTGATCGAAACCATCTTGTCCGAAATTTCTGGAGTGATTATTCGCCAAACTCACATCTGTGATTCCGAATTTTTTCATGGTTTCGGCGACTGATGGATCGAATGTGAATAATAATGGGGAGAGATTTCCTGCGATTGATTTATTTGTTGTGATTGCGCCTTCTAGATTTCCAATTACCAAATCCGAACCCACCATGAATCGCTCGAGGTTTTGAAATGGATAATCATTTCCATTTTTTTCCATGAGCTTGCGCACGCCTCGATCAAACATCATATCTCCGAAGAAATGCATTGTTAGTGCATCGTGCCACTTAATTGGACCGCTTGTGAAATAGCCCGCGAAATAACTTGTGTTTTCTTTTGTATCGTAGTTTTCAGTGAGTGATGCAGAGCTTGCATGTAATACTTGATTCCAATGAGGTACGTTCAGGCGCTTTGCAGTTCTCAATAAAATTGCTAGTCCTGGTTGTGAATCGATATCTAATTTTCGTGCAGTTTCATGATCAAGTAATTCGAGTGTTGTTTGAGATGTTTTATCATGAAATTCTGCGGCGTTGTGCGGTATGTAATGTGAGAAATCAAATGATCCGATAATTATTGTTTTTTTATCCGCGTTTCCCAAGATTTTCGCGAGTCGCTGCTCACCATCTTCTGATAAATCATCGCGTACGACGATCGGAACTATTTTTGCATTTGGAAATGATTTTTTTATAAATGGGACAAGTCCGCTGATCCCATGCTCTCCATCAAACGGTTTTGGATCTATATTCAGTCCCGCACTATTCACCAACGTATCAATATATTTTGTGTCAGGTAACAATTTGCCGAATGGTGTTTCCCATGGATGCGGCGTGGTAGAAATTCTTGTTTTACCGCGTGCGAAATGATCTGGACTCATGAGCACGACGCGTTTTATTTTTTTAGATTTCATTCCGTTAAATGCGGATGCAATATATCTTCCGACCAATAAATGGTGTGGCACAATCGCTACCTTCACATCCTGATCAACATCTGGTGTTGGCAGCGCGCGCTCAAAAAACATTTCATAATATCCTGGAGGTTGCTGTGCGGATTTGTGTGTTCTATTTGAAATTGTTCGCCTTGGCTGAACGGTTTGTCTTGCAACAGAGCTTACTTTTTTTGTTTCTGCGATGACTGTTTTTTCTGTTGAATTCATTCCAGTAAAAAAACCGACGGTTGTGAGTAACATCAAAACCGCCATCACTCCAGCAACTTTGTAGATAGCTTTCATGTTTTTATGATACCATTTTTTATTCCCATTTTCAATAAAAAAAGGAGTATCCGTAGATACTCCATCATGTCATCTAGTAGCGCTGCGCACCGCGACCGCCGCCGTTTTCCTTGTCGGACAACGGGCCGGTTCCACCAGTGCGGCCGATGAATCCGGGGGTTCCGGATCCACCGACTCCCGGGATAGTCCCGAAAACCGGAGAGCTCTTCACCTTCTTGCCATACCGAGACAGCTCATAGAGGTAGTCGACCTCTTCACCGCTCGACTGCGGGATCTCGCGTAACTTCAGAATACCGTAAATGTATTCAGCAAGCATCACTTCATAGGACTCGTCGAATCCCGACACCGAGATACCAAGCCCCTCAAGCATGAACTGCTCGGCTTCGAGGTACCCACACAGCGCGTAGACCGCAGGATCTGAAGCAACCTCGGTGAGCTCGACCGCATCGAAAACGAGCGTACGAGAGGCCTCACACCCCGAACCTGCATACGTCTTGTTTGCAGCGTCGTTGAGCGCATCAGCAGCACCACGTACTAGCGTTGAATCAGGAGCGTCAGCATTCACATTGCGACCTGACATCCCACGCACTAGATTCGCGACGTTTCCCAGGTCAGCATCGTATTCAGAGCGCCAGGCATCCAGTACACCAGAGAACTGTAATACACCTGGCCAAAAAATCGTCTCAAATCGCTCGAGGAACTCTCTGCGGTCAGCCTGTGTCACATCATCCGATTCAAGCCCAACAGCGCTGAGCACCTCAGCCCATGTACGACGCCCGTCGATGCGCTTGATCTTTTTTCGCATCTTACGATACTGATTCGTGTATGGCGCCTGAGCCTTGTCGGCCTGCTTCTTCATGAGTGCGAGGATCTTTCCTCCAATCTCGAATCCACCCTTCAGATTGAACAGTGATCCGCGAACACCAGAAGCTACAGCCACATCGTCGACCTTGAGAACACCACCAGTACGCAGCGCGCCTAGCAGACTCGGAGTGTCGCCTGGAAGTGTCGGTAGAATTCTAGCACGACCAGCACGATCTGGCTCATTTTCTGCAACAGGTGCGGCAGGAGCACACGCAGCGCGGAGTGCGGCGAGGTTCTTCTTGAACACGCCGATTGGTAGATTTTCCCCGACGTTCAGATCGATTTGACCCAGAGCTGTTTTGACGTTTTCGTCGGAAACATACTCACTACTTGCAAGTGTCTCCAGCGCATCGTCGCCAGGCTCGCCAGCGAGTCCAACTAGCACCGGCGTCACCGTTTCGAGATCGGATCCGAGTGCCGCAGCGAATGCTCCGACAATATTGGTCCATCGCTCCGGATAATCTGACTTCTTTTTCTTGGGGGTTTTCTTTTTCGCTTCAGTTGGTTTCTTTTCTCCAGCCATGTGCTTCTCCCTTTCGCGTACGAGGTTGTAGTTGAACGAGCGTTCCACCTATCATTAATACTATCGATAAATGGCCTGTAAACATACCATCACGCCTAACCCCCGTCAACCCCATTTTAGCGCCATATTACTTCGTGTAATATCTATACTAAGATTGTGTGGAGGACGTGTATAATTTGAGTTAAATTATTTAAAAAACCGCCCGACTTACGGGCGGCTAAAAGACGCTTTTCGAACTATTCCAGCTCGTCGAGCATGCCTTGTGAAATACGAACTTTCACTTTGAAGTGATTCGACTTACTGCCGAACATAATCAAATCACCATTCGTGATACTTGTGGCATGTCCTCTCTCAAGGCCAAACCCCTTCCCCTTCCCTTGGAATCTCACGTGGATTTGTGAGTTTCCAATGCGTCGAATCTGGAGTTTCCCCTTCTTTCCGAACAGCAATGCAGCTTTTCGAGAGATAGGAAAGTTTGTGCCCTCTGGCGCGTGGTAAAAGAGAAAGCCGAAATCCATGTGCGGTTCGTGATCTGGATGCGGACGATGTCGACGACCGATACGAATCGGTTCGCCTCCAAACAGTCGATCCAGTGGAATCGGACAGTAGAAACCAGCCGCTTCCAAAATACTCACACTGTTATGCTCGATTACAATGAATCTCGGAAGGTCATCTACGTCATCCGTATCTGCCGATTTCTTAACCGGCTCTGTACATGGTGTATTAGGGTCTGACTCATCAGGAGCAACGTCGATTTGCCGAGCTTGTAACATTGCTCGACAATCTTTGTTTTGGCATAAAACAGCACCAACAATATTTTCGGTGCTGCACTTCATGCAGATAATCTGTGTAAACTTTGCATCAGCCATCTTAGCACTCCCGCGTCGACCAGTCGCGCGTGTATGATCGCGACGAGCCCACTGTGCTTGTCGTCATGGTGCGATGGGTGTCCGTAGCTTCGCGCCCACCTCGTGCCGCGCAGCGTTCTGCATGCTTGGCTTGTTTCGCCATGAAATCATCTCCTACAAGTTCATAGAGATGCGCAGCCATATCATACATCTTCCGCTTCATCAGACGATGAGCTTCAGCACGAATGATGCAATCTGAAACCTCTTTGTTCGTAGACTTCACTGCATCCTTTGGCTTGTTTGTGAATGTCATTTGAAGTGGCACTGCCGCCTCTAGCGTGTTTCCATCGGAATCCACACCTGACACTTCAAATGTAGCGAGTTTTCGTGATCCAACCTTCGGTTTTTTCACTAACATCTCAAGAAGTAGATGTTGGCCTCTGTGTTTGGAAAGCGAACCAGAATCGATCTCAAACTTTCCACGCTTAACGTCATGATCGCGTTGTACAGGTGAAAATGATGTCACCTGCGACAACTCTACACCGCGTGAAATATTTCCAACAATCTTCAGATTGCCGATCGATGCAGAACGTAATTCACACATCACCTCTTGCGCGACCTCTTCGATCTGTTCGGGGTGTGTTGTCGAGACATGAAACAATTCGAAGTCAGGACCACATTCAACCACACGCTCCAGAAGATCCACATCGTAATCTGTACCAATACCGATCATGATCAGTCGACCATTATTTCGATACAGGCGCTGTGCAGCCGCAATCAGATCTCGTTCATCGTTTTTGCGATCGCCACATTCAGATCTTCCATCCGTCAGCATCACCACAGTGCGTGGATGCACTGATTTTGATTGCGCATCTACTGCCATCTTGAGTGGCGCAGACAGATACGTTGAACCTCTTGCCCCTAGATATTTGATGCGCTTGTCGGCGACACCTTTTTTCCAGATGTTCATCGGCTCAACTTCCATGAGAATGTCTTGTCCGCTATTAAAAGCGATCACTCCCGCATGATCTTTCTTGTTCAGACCGTCGAGCAGTTTACGCAGAACAGCTTTGCTCTGCGCCAACTTTTCTCCAGACATTGAACTTGATCGATCCTGCACCCAGACGATGTTGAGTGGTGTACTCACATCCGGTATTTCAGGGGTGATGTGCACAAGTGCATTCACCAGGGTTCCAGTTCGTGAATCCGCATAAGCAGGATTCTGACCATATAACGCTTCGACACGAAGTTGTGTCATTTCTCACCTCCAGCCTCTGTGATGGATCTATCACACAACAATGCTTTAACTCAAAAGCCTGTTGTTTGAAAGACCCCGGACCGTTATCCAGCCTCCGGAGATATAATCTCGTGGGCTGTACATTCAGATTATCGTGTAATTTTGCACATGTCAACCATTGACAAACTTCTCTTTTCCTGATAGATTATCGGCATGATCCTTTTCATTTGGAGGTAGGTCATGACCGAAAATAGAATATCATTTCTTGCGCGATTAACACCATTTCTTGCGCCTTCAGAAGTTAGACGTGTTGAGCTTGCGTATATTCTTGCAAAGGAAGCGCACAACAAAGACGTTCGCAAAGAAGTCGATGAGCTTGGTGCGCCTATTCGTTATTTCGAGCATGCGCGTCATGTCGCTATCATTCTTATCGACGAAGCTGGCTGCATGAACGCTGATGAGATTTGTGCGGCACTTCTGCACGATACGCTTGAAGATACACATCTTTCTGCGGAAATCATCGAGCAGTTTCTTGGTTCGCGTGTGTGCCGCATGGTACTACAACTCTCGAAGCTTCCGAAAGAGGGATATTACGAGCGGTTGTTGGCACGATCCAGCTGGCAAGTCATGCGTATCAAAATGTGTGATCGTCTGCACAACCTACGAACTCTTCCGCTGGATGATAGTGCATTTGTCACCAAACAGTTCTCGGAAACACGTCGTGAGTTTACGCCCTTGTTCGAGCGATGCTCCCGACTTATTCCAGAATCATGTCGTCCGACATTCGATGCTTTCACAAAAATATTTTGGGGTCAGAATGACAGCCTTACCCCTATCGTTGCGCAGCATGCTGCTTAACAGAAATCCCCGAGTATGACTCGGGGATTTTTTAATTCTATGCACTATTTTTTATCTTTGCTTTATTTGTTTCCGAGATTTCCGAGCTTCAAAGCGAGTAATGCAACAATTGATGTTGCTGTTAGAATACCTATAACTTGCGCTGTTTTAATAAGAGCCTCTTTGCTTTCGGCTGCGCCTGCAAGATCTAGCACGATCATAATGCCGAGCAACCCACTTACGATTACACCGATTACTACAGCGAATACGAGAATATTTAATATTCCTTTCATATTTTTTTCTTAATATATAAGATTATATATTACCATTTGTTAAGCTTTGTGTCGATTAAAAAACCGGACGCATGGTCCGGCTAAAATTATGCAATCGAACTGATTTCTTCATGAATGAGATTGAGCGCATTCGTCGGCGAGCCAACATCTGCTGGCGGCGTTCGAATCGGCCTACCAATCACCATTTCATCTGCACCATTTTCAATCGCGAATTTCGGTGTGACGATTCTTTTCTGATCATCTGTCACAGCCCAACGAGGACGAATCCCTGGCACAATGCGCTTGAGAGATTTTGGAATTCCTCTCTCTGCGAGCATCGCCAGTTCCAAACCAGAACACACAATCCCTACACAACCCATTTCCGCTGCGAACTCCGCGCGCTTCAACACTACATCAGCAATGAGTGCCGTATGTCCTGATGCGTAAAAATCCTCTTGTGAAATAGTTGTCAGCACGGTGATAGCTAGCACGCCAATCCCAAACTCACCAGCCATATCTACACATGCTTTGAGATGCGCAGGACCACTTGATGCGTGAACTGTTAAGTATCTTGGCTTGAGCGATGCGACACTTTTGATCGCTCCTCTCATGGTATTGGGAATGTCACAGAGCTTGAGATCAAGCATAATCTCGGTGTCTTTCGCGCTCTTGCGCAACTCTTCCAACAGCGGATGCCCGCCACTTTGTGCGTAGAACAGCTGCATGCCAATCTTGAACTTTCCAACTTTTCCATCGACCTGTCCGGCTAATAGATGTGCTTGTGGCGCATCTGGCACATCAAGCGCGACTATGATTCTATCCGCTGGGTTTCCCATTTTTCCTCCGTTTTGTGATCGTTTTCTGGGTCGGACGTATTGTATATTACTATACATGATTTCTACGTCAAACTATTGACAAAACCGTTTTTTTGTGCTATTGTATTATGTTCTTTGATATTTTTTTACTTGTTTTTGGAGGAATTCATGAATCAAATGAAGGGGCAATTTGGCACTGCAAACATCACAATTCCATTGGATCAGGTTGAGGAGACCTGTCAACAGCAGATTCAGGTTTTCCTGGATCATCCGGCGTTCACCCAGCAGATCGCCATCATGCCTGATACGCATGCTGGCAAGGGCGCGGTGATTGGTTTCACTATGCCTTTGGGAGATCGTGTCATTCCCAACGTGATTGGAGTTGACATTGGCTGTGGAATGCACAGCTTCTCCTTTGGTCGTGACATGGGAGTTTCTCATGAGCATGTCGATGCGTTTGTTCGCGCGCATGTTCCCTTTGGGTTCAATGTGCATGAGCGTCCGGCAATTGACACTGCGCGTGATTTTCCTTGGGAAGCTGTGACACGTCAAGCTCGCAGTTTCGCAGCTCGATTTTCTGCGCAGCGTGGCTTGAAGATGACTGCTCCGCGCTACTGCATGGATTGGTTTCTCGCAAAGTGTCGACAGATTGGTATGGACTCCGGTCGTACCATTCGCTCGCTCGGTTCACTTGGCGGAGGAAATCACTTCATTGAGATCGGGCGCTCTACCACGTCGGAAGATCTGTGGGTTACGATCCACACCGGAAGTCGTGGATTTGGCTTGAAGATTGCCAATTACTGGCAGTCTATTGCAACTCGAAATCGTACGACCGGCCTTCGGGACATTCTGCGAACCGAGACTGCGAGAATCAAGGCGGAAACGAAAAATCGGCGCGATATCCAAGGCAAAATCGCAGAAGTTCGGACTCGTTTGGGTCTGGATAAAAACGGAAATCCTTCTGGCTTGGAATGGCTGGAGGATGAAGACATGGCCGGATACCTATTCGACATGATTTTTGCTCAAGCGTACGCAGAAGAAAACCGTCGCGTAATTGCTTCGGTTCTGTGTCGCGCGCTGGGCGTTGAGATTGGCGATGAGGTACATTCGGTCCACAACTTCATCAGCCCGGAGGATTTCATTATCCGAAAGGGCGCGATCAGCTCCTACGATGATGAGCGGATGATCATTCCTTTC